>JAKSCN010000469.1 GCA_022360595.1 Chromatiales bacterium | reverse complement strand
GTTTTTTTACTTTGTAAGCGTGATCACCGGCAAGCAGTACCGTCGAAATATGGGTCTGGATCTGCTCAACCTGATCAACACCCGGCTGTTGCGCCAGGTATTCCGATAGGTGATGAATCAGGGTCTGGTGGTGGTCATGAGCTGTCGTCACGTGGCTACCTCGTTATTAGTCACAGTCTGTTGTTCAGTAATTGGGGAGACGATTCGTACTGTTTTCATCGTCCCTTGACAGTAAATTAGAGTTTGCTAATATATGCGCGCCGCAAAATTGTGAGTGGCGGCATTCATTTTACTAGCATGGAGACATTAACAAATGACTGTTGAACGCATTGTTCTCGCTTTTGCCGGCACTGCAATTTTAGTAAGCCTGCTGCTGTCCCACTACCATAACCCCAACTGGCTCTGGTTTACCGCTTTTGTGGGCGTCAATTTGCTGCAGTCCTCTTTCACCGGTTTCTGCCCCCTGGCTACCATCCTGAAAAAGATGGGCAAAACCAATGGGCCTGCATTCTAACAGGCCCTAAGAACAGCCAGTCATAGTACATATGACTGGCTGTTTTTTTATGTCTCGATGTCAACCGGCTCGGCAATCAAGTCGTGCGCTTGTGATCCGGTAATTTTCACTTCAACGAAATCACCTGGCTCCAGATCCCAGCCACCGGGTATCACTACATTGCCGTCGATCTCCGGCGCGTCGGCCTCACTTCGGGCCAATACCAGCTCTGGATAGACCTCATCAACCAGCACGATGGTCTCCTTGCCGATTTTCTGAAGCAGCTTGGCTTCGCTAACCTCAGCCTGAGCCGCCATAAACCGCTCATAGCGTTCCTGTTTCAGCTCCTCGGGAATCTGATCGGGCAGGTCATTGGCGGCGGCACCATCCACGGGGGAATAGGTAAAGCAGCCGACGCGATCAAGCTGGGCTTCGCGAATGAAGTCGAGCAGGCAGTTGAAATCCTCTTCGGTCTCTCCTGGGAAGCCAACGATAAAAGTGCTACGCAGGGTGAGATCAGGACACTCCTGCCGCCAGCGTTGAATACGCTCCAACACCTTCTCGGCTGCGGCTGGGCGTTGCATCGCCTTGAGTATCGAGTAGCTGGCGTGCTGCAACGGCATATCCAAATAGGGAAGAATGTGGCCTTCCGCCATCAGCGGAATCAGCTCATCGACACTGGGGTACGGGTAGACATACATCAGGCGAATCCAGGCCTGGTGATCACCTAACGCCTGAGCTAGAGCCTGTAAGCGTGTTTTAACCAATCCACCCTGCCAAAAGTCCTGGCGGTATTTGAGATCCACCCCATAAGCGCTGGTATCCTGGGACACCACTAACAGTTCACGCACACCGGCAGCAACCAGGTTTTCCGCCTCTTTCAACACCTCGCCAACCGGGCGGCTGACCAGATCCCCACGCATCTGCGGAATAATACAGAAGGTACAACGGTGGTTGCAGCCCTCGGAAATCTTCAGGTAGGCGTAGTGACGCGGGGTCAGCTTGATGCCCTGGGGCGGCACCAAGCTGGTGTAGGGGTCATGGGGTGGTGGCAGATGCTGGTGTACCGCTTGCATCACCGACTCATAGTCGTGGGGACCGGTAACCGCCAACACATCGGGATGAGCCGCGCGCACTTCATCCTCTTTCACGCCCAGGCAACCGGTCACGATCACCCGGCCATTCTCATCCAATGCCTCGCCGATGGCGTCGAGGGACTCCTCCACCGCCGAATCGATAAAACCGCAGGTGTTCACCACTACCAGATCCGCCCCCTCATAAGACGGTGAAATGGTATAGCCTTCCGCCCTCAACTGGGTGAGGATGCGTTCGGAGTCGACCAGATTTTTCGGGCAACCCAGGCTGACGAAGCCAACCTGATGTGAGTGTTCACTCATCGGCCATGCCTTTAGGAGGTGGGAGTGGGGTTAGCGAGCAGATCAACCAGTACACTGACTTGCTGCTCTTGGCGGATCTGGATAATCATCGTCTCATCCAACGCCAGGTCACCTGACTCGATATGCGGCAGCAGTTGTTCGGAGAACTGGTGAACAATCATAATGCCCTGGCGGGTGCGTTGACCCAGTGTTTCGTCGTTGATGCTCTCAGCCAATTTGTTCAAATGTGCCCCAAACTGTTTTACCTGCTCGGCGAGTTCTGCTGCTTGAAATTCCGGTTTAAACGAGACCATGAGCAGTTTGCCTTGACCATCTGCCGGTTCGGCGATATCGATTTTCATCGGGCCTTCAATCAACATAGCAAATCACCATAAAAATCATGTGGTTAAGTAAAACGGAAGAATGCAAGGCGCTACAGTGTAATACTTTCCAGCTCGCGGGTGTAGGGTAGATTGGTGCACACGGAGATTTGTCTGCAGACAAAGTACATGAGAAAATCCTAATTAGCTAATGCGCATAACCATTAAATAACACATTCAAGCATTAGTTCATCCGGGTTCGATTCAGCAATGAGGGAGGTAATCGTATGCGGAATTGCACACTCTGCCGTTTCAGTAAGGTCTGTAACGGCCTGCCCGGCGTCTGCATTTTAATGCAGTTTGCCGCTATTCTCCTTTTATTGGGGGTATTGGGTTATCTCTTCATTACCCAAGAGTTTCTGCCCTAGGCAGCCAGCGTTGTATCAGCCGCGACGCTGATGTCTTGACGATAAGTCTCGCTCAACAGGGGTGGTTGGCCCTTTAGAGACTCTTTTTCGGCAGCCAAAACCAATAGGGCTTCTTCCATGGTCAGCTCTTTAACCTCGTATATCGGAAGCTCTATCTTTCGGTCAATATTATTAAAATACATAAGGTTATCTTAATTATTTAAATAATCTTATTAAATAGTAGACCGCATACTATTGATTTGCAAATGTTTATGACAGAGAAATCAAACCCTTTACACGGTGAGTAATAACAACTTATTGCTTCTTGCCAGCGTCTCAATTGATATACTCCTCCGCTCAAGATCTAAATCAAAGGTTATTGAAGCTATGGGTTACCGCCTCTCAAAGATCTACACCCGCACCGGCGACAAAGGCACAACCGGCCTGGGCGACGGCAGCCGGGTCGCCAAAGATAGCTCACGCATCGAGGCAATCGGTTGCGTTGACGAACTCAATAGTCTGATTGGCGTACTGCTTGCACAAGAGATTCCAGAACCATTGGCTGATGCGCTCACCCGCATCCAGCATCGCCTGTTCGACATCGGCGGTGAACTGGCG
>JAKSCN010000042.1 GCA_022360595.1 Chromatiales bacterium | reverse complement strand
CCGGGATCGGCAACGCGGTGGGGGCACTGTACCAAGCCAAGCGGGGCCACTCCCCGCTGGTAGTGATCGCCGGCGACGCCGGGCTGCGTTACATGAACATGGATGCCCAGATGGCGGCGGACCTGGTGGCCATGATGGAGCCGGTCACCAAATACGCCACCATGGTACTGGAGCCGCGCAACCTGCTGCGGACCCTGCGCCGGGCGATCAAGATCGCGGCCACCCCACCGATGGGACCGGTTTATGTCTGCCTGCCGGCGGACGTGCTGGATGCGGTCAACGAAGAGCCGGTGTTCCCTTCTTGTGTGCCCCAAACCCGGGTACGGCCCGACGATGCCCTGGTGGAGCAAGCTGCGGCAATGCTCGCCGATGCCAAGCGTCCGATGATTTTTATGGGAGACGGCGTCGCCTGGTCCGGAGCGGGGGAGATTCTGCAGCACCTCGCCGAGCAATGGGGTGCGGAGATCTGGGGGGCGGACAGCGGCGATCAGAACGTCGATACCACCCACCCCTGCTATCAGGGGCTGACCGGCCATATGTTCGGCAGCCATAGCCTGCCTATCACCCGTAAGGGGGATGGTATTCTGGTGGTGGGAACCTACATGCTACCCGAGGTCTTTCCGGAACTGGGCGAAATCTTCGACCCTGCCGCTAAAGTGGTGCATTTCGACCTCAACGCCTACGAGATCGCCAAAAACCACCGAGTGGACCTGGGGGTGGTCTGCGACCCCAGGTGCGGGCTCGAGGCCTTGGCGGCGGCGTTGATGGCCCACATGGGTACAGAGGCCAAAGAGAGCGCCGCCAAGCGCTTGGAGGGTATGAAGCAAGCCAAGGTACTCACGACCGCCAAACAAGCGGCATCGGATCGCGAGCGGGCTTCCCGAGGCCCCGCCACCATGGAGGCCTTTGCCGCCGAGCTGGCACGCCGATTACCGCAAGATGCCATCATCTTTGATGAGGCGCTAACAAACTCCCCGGCCCTGACCCGCGCCATCCCGCCCAGGATGGCCGGTAGCTATTTCTGCACACGAGGCGGCTCGCTGGGGGTGGGGATCCCTGGGGCCATCGGTGCCAAGCTGGCCCATCCTGATCGCACGGTGATTGGATTCACTGGCGACGGCGGTAGCATGTTCACCATCCAGGCCCTTTACACCGCCGCCAAATACAAACTCGATATCACCTTTGTGATCTGTCACAACGCCCGTTACAAGCTGTTGGATCTCAACATCCAGCAGTATTGGAAGGAACAAGCCCTCCCCGTCCACGATTTTCCCTCCCCATTCGATCTCTCTGATCCACGTCTGGGTTTCTCCTCCATGGCCGAGGGGATGGGGGTGCAAGGGTTACGGGTGGAGAGGTCCGAAGAGATTCCGGCTGCCATCGGGCAGGCGTTGGCAACCAAAGGTCCTTTCTTGATCGACCTGGTGTTGACCGAAGATAGCGATGATCACAAACCCGGTTGCAAGTGTGGCCAGTAAAGTCGACCGGCAAGGCTACGACTTGGCAATGGAAAAAACAGAATAATCACT
>JAKSCN010000307.1 GCA_022360595.1 Chromatiales bacterium | reverse complement strand
TGCTGCTCAGTGGTCACGCGGTTGAACTGGGCAGTGCCGCCGTGGGGCAGGGCGAGTTCTCTTTTAAGGTCGAACCCACGGGTCAGCGGGTGAGTACCGACTATTACCAACAGACAGACGAGTTCATCATCGAACTGCAGGAACAAGATAAAAATGTTGAGTGACTATCTCGCTGAGCGCCTGGAAAAGAGTGGTGTGCAGCTTGACGAATTTCGTGAACTGTTGGTGCGCCTGCTTAATTACAGCGTCTTGTGCCGTAATGAAAGTCAGATCGAACAGCAGCTCTATGATCGTTATCAGCGTATCCCGCTGTTGGTGCAGGACTACCTCGACCTGATTGGCATTCGTCTGCATCACGATGAGCGCTTCGAATACTTGCGCCTGTACCCGCCCGGTAGCCGCGTGCCCGGCATGGAAGATGCCATGGATGATGCAGCGTCACAGGCCTGGAGCGGCAGCCTGCGCCGTCGTCTCAGTCAGGCTGAAGTGGTGTTGCTGTTAGTCCTGCGTCTGCAATACGACAAGGCGCTGCGTGAGGGGCAGGTGGATGAATATGGCTACGTGTCCGAGTCGCTGGAATCCCTCGCTATCGCTTTGAAGAACCATCTAGGTCGCGGTCTGCCTGAAAAGGTCACTGAGCGCCGCCGCCTGTTTCAAAAATTGCGTCAACTCCGGCTTATCGAATACCGGCAGGATGAGGATATCGACTCCAGCGAGGCTTGGTTGCGTATCCATCCCATGATTGTTGAGTTCGTTAACGATGAGGCCATAGAGGCATTGAAACAGGGTGAGGAGATATCCGAGGAGAGCGAGCTGGTGCTGACAGAAGATGACGAGGTCGCGCATGTTTCTTAAACGCTTTGTCTTCGTCAACTGGGGCAACATTCCCAGCCTGGAGTTTGACTTCGGACCCGTGAACCTCTTCTCTGGCGGGAATGGCTCCGGCAAGACCACGGCCGCCGATGCCATTCAAACGGTGATGACCGCTGCCCACGAAAACCTGTTTCAATACAACCCGGGGCAGGACGAGACCACCCAGCGGGGACGCGGCGGCAAGCGCGTGCGCACCCTCGCTTCCTACGTGCTGGGTTGTGATGACGGCAGCTATGCGAGGCTTGAACCCTGCGACGGCTATCTGGCTGCGATCTTCCATCCCACTACCGGGGAGAACGCCGCACCCTTCACGGCGGTGATCTGCGTGCGTGCCTGGCTCGACAACTCCGGCAACACCAGTGTGGCACGTCAAGATGAACTGAACTTTCTCATCCTGCCGGGCGAACAGCTCGATCTTGGCCATTTCGTCTATGGCAGCGACGGCAGCCGCTCAGTAGTACCGCTCGATCAGTTGCAGACCCGCTTGATCAAACAATATGGCCAGCGTAGCGTAG
>JAKSCN010000003.1 GCA_022360595.1 Chromatiales bacterium | reverse complement strand
GTCGAATAGGCGCGGTTCTCGTCAGAGTGTGTGGAGTGATAGTTATCGAACCCCACGTTGAAGTCGGCAAAATCGGCCTTGTGCTCTTCGGCCACTCGGGCGATCAGCGCCTCGGGCGAAATCCCCTCCTGGCGCGCGCGCAGCATGATAGGGGTGCCGTGGGCGTCATCGGCGCAGACATAGAGACACTGGTGACCACGCATTTTTTGGAAGCGTACCCAGATATCCGTCTGAATGTATTCCACCAAATGACCAATATGAATAGGGCCATTGGCGTAGGGGAGTGCGCTGGTTACCAGAATTTTGCGTGTCGTGCTCATTGTTCAGTTAGCTGATCAGTTGATCCAGTGGTTAAACTTACGAGTTGAAACAATCAATTATCGCACAGTAATAAGCATTTGTGGCAGGTCATATCATCAAAACCTTATATAAAATCAGGAAGCCCGGTGTGCGATTGGCGACTTCGAGGGTAAAATGGCTGTGTCATTAAGGAGACGGAAGTGATGGGGTTGTTCATCTTGAGTATGACCCGTTTAAGCCCCCTATATACCGCCTGATTTCAATAGGCGGCATTGAAACTCTTGAAGTTTCCCAATAAAGACCCACTGTTTTACTTGGGGAATGGTGATGCTTCATGTAAAATGCGCCTCCATTAACTCATCATTAAGTACTGAATAACTAGATCTGGGAGGTTCACAACGGGGTGAACCGGCCAGCCAGGAGACCAAACATGGCAGAAGTAACGAAAGAGCAGGTAGAAGAGGCGATCAAAGGGTACATTGAGCCTCATTTGGAGAAGGATCTGGTCAGTGCCAAATGCGTTAAGGCGATCGACATCAATGGCGACGGCGTAAAAGTGCAGGTCGAACTCGGATTCCCCGCAGAGGGCATTGTTGATGAACTGGCTGCTCAGGTGAAGAGCATGGCTGAGTCTGTCGACGGTATCAGCAGTGCTGAGGTTGAGATGACCTGGAAAGTGGTTGCCCACTCGGTGCAGAAGTCACTCAAACCCATCGACAACGTCAAGAACATCATCGCTGTTGCTTCGGGTAAAGGTGGTGTCGGTAAATCGACCACCGCAGTCAACCTGGCCCTGGCCCTGGCAGCTGAAGGCGCCAAAGTCGGTATTCTCGATGCCGACATCTATGGCCCATCCCAGCCGCGTATGCTGGGCGTAAGCGGTCAACCAGAATCAAAAGATGGCAAATCCCTTGAGCCGATGACCAACTACGGTCTGCAAGCAATGTCCATCGGCTTCCTGATCGACGAAGAGACCCCCATGATCTGGCGTGGTCCCATGGTCACCCAGGCCCTGGAGCAGCTTCTCAACGACACCAACTGGGACAACCTCGACTACCTGGTCATCGACCTGCCACCAGGCACCGGCGATACTCAGCTAACCCTGGCCCAGAAAGTACCGGTTTCTGGCGCAGTGGTTGTTACCACACCTCAAGACATCGCCCTGTTGGACGCCCGCAAAGGCTTCAAGATGTTTGAGAAGGTTGAAGTGCCTGTACTGGGCATCGTCGAAAACATGAGCATCCACATCTGTTCAAAATGTAACCACGAAGAGCACATCTTCGGCGAAGGCGGTGGTGTTCGTATGGCCGAACAGTACGGCGTCAATTTCCTGGGCGCTTTGCCACTGGATATCCGCATCCGTGAAGAGACCGACGGCGGTAAACCCACCGTAGTAGCTGAGCCGGAAGCGCGTATCTCGCAGATCTACCGTGAAATCGCCCGTAAAACAGCCGCAAAACTGGCCCTCCAGGCGAAGAGCTACGCATCCAAGTTCCCGAATATCGTTATTCAGAACAACTGATCAGCGATTTAAGGTGCTAACAAAAACCCCGTTGAGCCAATCACTCAACGGGGTTTTTTATTGGCAGACGTCAATTGTTAACTGTTTCACAAAGTTTTTTAAATCAGTAAGTTGCAATATCATCAGTTAAAAAAGTTCCGCTGTAGCGAATTTTTTACTGCCAATCGTACTCTCTTAAGTCGTTAGCCTAAGCTGTAGGGTCAACTATGATGTCCACATGGTAATGTGAGCATCCAGGTAGCAGGAAATGATTGAATTCTCATTTGACCTCCTTACCCAAGCGAGAACGCTCCAAAGCGACATCTCGAACTGCCGTCAGCATGTCGACTACTGCTTGGCACTCTTTTTCTGAGCCACCCCAAGTTTCAACAAATTGGGAGGCAAATTTTGCCAAATGGGCATCTGTAAACTTCAACCCAGGAATAGTTTTGGGATCAATATTTGCATAATTGCATACCTTTAGAACGGCGCCATTAAGCCCAGAAAACTGACCTTTAAGGATTTTACATACTCGCCCCTGATCAATTCCAATAAGACTAGAGGCTCGTTCTTGATCATGACCTCTGTCGCGCATAACCTTGCTCAGGCTTTCGGCAATGAAATCTTTTTGTAGGGAGTTGAGCCTTTGCATAACTGCATATATACTGCACATAACCATCACACGCAAGAGGATGAGTAGATGAGCCAAGAACCAATTCGCTTCTATCGCGCAAACGAAAAGCCTTACGGAGCCTTCAGCAACCTATATCGGCGCGAGATCGAGTTCGAAGGTGAGGTTTTTCCAACGGCAGAGCACGCATATCAAGCAGGGAAAGCCAGAAAGGAAAGTGTGCGTAATTGGATATTGGCCGCTCCTTCTCCATCACTTGTCGCAATGGCCGCTCACGGG
>JAKSCN010000038.1 GCA_022360595.1 Chromatiales bacterium | reverse complement strand
CTTCTCCCGATTCAGCGTGTTGCAGTGATAACTTTTAATGGTGTGAATTCATGGGGCTGCTCACCTTCTGCTCGTGCTTTCCAAGGGTCTTGCTGTGCAATCGCCTGGGACTTGATGAAGCGGCTATAGAGCGCCTTACGGCCCACCTCATCGTTGAGTAGGCGCTCTTTTATATAGGCTAAGCCGATCCGTTCGATCCAGGGTGCGGTACGCTCCAGGTAATGCGCCTCCTCCCGATAAAGCTGAATAAAGGCGGCTGCGTACTCTTTGACCTCCTGCTCTGTCTTTACGCGACACAACATGTCGGTAGGACGAACCTTAACCCCGCCATTACCGCCGACATGCAGTTCCCAGCCTGAGTCGATGGCGACGACGCCAAAATCTTTAATGGTCGCTTCAGCGCAGTTACGTGGGCAGCCGGAGACTGCCATTTTGAACTTATGCGGCATCCAGGAGCCCCAGGTCAGCTTCTCCAGATCTATACCCATGGTTGTCGAGTCCTGGGTACCGAATCGACACCAGGTCGATCCCACACAGGTCTTTACCGTTCGCAGCGCCTTACCGTAGGCGTGACCGGAGACTAATCCGCGCTGGTTTAGAAAATCCCAAATCTTGGGCAGGTCACTTTTCTTAACACCGAGCATGTTAATGCGTTGACCACCGGTAATGTTTACCTCACCAACATCGAATTTTTCGGCGGCATCGGCAATGGCGCGGAGCTCATCGGGGGTGGTCTTTCCACCCCAGATTCGGGGAATAACGGAGAAGGTGCCATCTTTCTGGATATTGCCGTGTACACGCTCATTGATGAATCGTGACTGAGGATCATCCCGAGCCTCTTTGGGCCAGGTTGAGATGAGGTAGTAGTTGAGTGCCGGCCGGCAAACGTGGCAGCCATCCGGTTGACGCCACTCCAGTCTTTCAAACAGATCCTCCATGCTGGTCAGTCTCTGTTCGCGAATGGCGTTGCGGACCTGATCATGGCTGTAGTCGGTGCAGTGACACAGCGGCTTATGTTCGGGTGTTGAGTAATCGCCACCAACGGTATTCTCCAGAATCTGCTCCACCAAGCCGGTACAGGAGCCGCAGGATGCCGCCGCCTTGGTATGTGCCTTTACGTCGTCAAGCGTAAAGAGCCCTTCGGTGGTAATGGCCTTAACAATGTCGCCCTTGCATACGCCGTTGCAGTCACACACCTGGGCATCATCACTCATCTGACTGGCCTGATT
>JAKSCN010000519.1 GCA_022360595.1 Chromatiales bacterium | reverse complement strand
TCGGTCTCGTCGCTGTTCCATTCGTAGGTGTAACCGCCCCAGTTGCCGTTGGTGTGGCGCATAAGCAGGCGGGTCTCAACCAGCTTGCCATTCAGCGCCATCTCTTTGATCAGTACTGAGCCTGCCGGGAAGTTCCAGTGGCCGTCGGCCTGAATATCGATAGTCGCACCATTGGGCAAGACCAGCCAGCGGGTTTTATCGGCGTTGTCTGACCAGAACAGGGCGTTTACGTCATAGGGGATAACGCCATTGGCGGGTTGAGTTGGGTCTTGTGCCAATACACAGCCGGTTTCTGAGAGGCGATCGGGGATAAGCACACCATTGCCCCCGCCTGATAATTGAAAGCGGTAGATGATGCCGTCAGTGGCCAGTATGTAGAGCTCTCCCGCATGGTCTTCGGCAAAAGAGAGGACATTGGTATAGGCGTTCAATAGCAGTGTGGCGGTTGAACCCGGGCTGCTGTAGTAGGGCAGTCCCCAGATACTGCCGGTGCCGTAGTTGGCATAGAGGTAGGTGCCTTGCAGGCTCGGTATGCTGGCGCCGCGGTAGACATATCCGCCGGTCACCGAGTAGCCTTCGGAGTGATTGTATTCAACCACCGGCATGTCGTAGGCTGAGGCGGCCTGGCAACCACTGAGGTTGTAGGCGTGAGTGCCTTCGTAGCAGCGCCACCCGTAGTTACCGCCCGAGGTGATTATGTTGACCTCCTCCCAAGCGTTCTGCCCCACATCGGCGGCCCAGAGGTCACCGCTGCTACGATCGAAACTCCAGCGCCAGGGGTTGCGCAGGCCGTGGGCAAAAATCTCGGGGCATTCACCTGTGCGGGCGCTTTGGTTACAAGTTGAGCCAGCGTAGGGGTTGTCTGCAGGAACAGTGTAGGGTGAGCCCGAATCCACATCGATACGTAGCATTGCACCGAGCCAGGTGCTTTTGTCCTGGGAGTGATTCAGCGGGTCGCCACCACTGCCGCCATCGCCAAATCCGATATAGAGGTAGCCGTCTGGGCCAAACAGGATGTTGCCGCCATTGTGGTTTGAGTAGGGTTGATCCAGGGTGAGGATGATCTGTTCGGAAGCGGATGAAGCGATATCGGGGTTGGCGGATACGGTGAAGCGGGAGATGACAGAGTCGCCGCTGTTATCGGTGTATGAAAGATAGAAGTAGCCGTTGCTGGCGTAGTTGGGATGGAAGGCCATCCCCAGCAGCCCACGTTCCCCGCCCGATGAGATGGCGCTGGTAATGTCCAAAAAAGGCGTACCCAGTTTGACGCCATCTTTCACCACCCGAATGCTGCCCGCCTTTTCAGCCACCATGAAACGGCTGCTGTCGCCAGGGGGCTGGGCCATCACCAGCGGTGTCGAAAAGGTGATGCCGGGGAATGTGTTGACCAGTTCAATGCTTGTTCCCTGGCTGGGCTGGTCTCCCGCCAGGCAAGTCGTGTTGGCGGGGCGGGTGTCCAGGCCGGTAGCGAACTCATCGTCATTGATCAGGGTGCCCACCGCTTGGTTGTCTGCAAAGTAGGCGTGCTGGGGGTTACTCAGCGTGAGCTGTAGTGTTTCGTTTGGCTCGGCGTCGGTGTCGCCGTGGATGGTAACACTAATGGTGCCTCCGCCCTGACCGGCCGGAATTACCAGACTCCCTGAGGTTGCCGTGTAATCGGTGCCTGCGCTCGCACTGATATTTTGTGTGCTGTAGCTCATGGAGACAGGCAGTGTATAGGGATTGCTGAGGGTTACCGGGAATAGCAGTGTGTTGGTGCCTGAATCACTTTCGGTCTGAGAGGCGTTTTCCACGCTGATGTCAGGTGGGGTACTGCCGATGTAGGCGTTAAAACGGGCGTTGGGCAGAGCACGGAAACCGTTGTGCAGCGCTATGCTGCGGCCGGCGACAAAGCTGATATCGGCGCCGCCGTGGATTTGGGTGTTGCCGGTACTGATCAAGTCTTGAGTGGCAACACAGAGTGTTGATTCTCCGTTTGCAAATTGGCGGGTTACATTGACTGTGCCGCCACTGCACGATGGATCGGGCGTGGCCGTCCAACCGGTTGTTGAGATCGAAAGCCCACTTAAAAGCAGCATGAGGGTAGCGGTTCGAGACAAATCCATTTAGAGCCTGCACAGTTGGTGGATAATCATTCAGTACTGCATGGGAAGCCTCTGTTTAATTATATGACTGATGCGTGGAGATCAGTGTGGATCAGAGGTTTATAAAGCATGGCATAGGGAGTAAACCTGAAACTGTGACTCGGCTACCACAAAACTACCATGCAATCACTGCGTTAACAGGCCCTAGGCGGATGTGTGATGGTCATTAGATTCAACGCCTGTTCTCGGGTATGGTGCGAGTATAAAGTTGGGGTTGAGTGCTGACAGTGTGGGGAAGTTATGCAGATAGAGAATTGGTTGGCGTTCTGTTCAATCGCATTTATTGCGACGATCAGTCCGGGGCCGGCGATATTGCTGGTGATAACGCATAGTTTGCAACATGGCCCAGCTAAGGCGTTGATGACGATTCTGGGTAATGTTAGTGGGCTGCTGGTGATCTCATCAGCTTCGGTGCTGGGGCTGAGTAGTCTGTTGCTCTACTCCACCAGCGCATTTTCCGTGGTCAAGTGGGTGGGGGCTGTTTACCTGATCTACCTTGGGATCAGGATTTGGCGTAGTGGTTTTCAGTTCTCGGCGGTAGAGACCGGTGGCTATGCGCAAGTCCGCTATCGGGGGCTCTATTCCCAAGGGCTGTTGGTGGCGCTGACCAACCCCAAGGCTATCGCTTTTGCCACCGCGCTGTTTCCCCAGTTTATCGCCATAGACCAGCCGGTGTTGTCGCAGTTTGTGATTCTGGTGTCGACCTTTATGTGCTTCTCATTTGCCTGTCTGCTGGGTTACGCCGTATTGGCGCACCGACTAAAGGGACGCTCCAGTCAGTTAGTATCGGGAAAGGCGCTGGGTAAGGTGTTTGGCTCCGTGTTTATTGGTGCAGGTGCACTGTTGGCTACAGTGACTCAACGGTAAGTTGAAAGCATTTGAGGGTGTGTGATGGATCAAATTCTTGTCTATGCCGATAGTTTGAGCTGGGGGATTATCCCGGATACACGCGGGCGCTTCCCCTTCGATAAACGCTGGCCAGGTATCTTTGAGTCGGCCCTCAACGCAATGGGTAGGGAGGTCCGTGTTGTTGAGAACTGCCTGAATGGGCGGAGAACGGTCTGGAGCGATCCCTTTAAAGCGGGCCGGGACGGCTCTGCCGGGCTGGCGCAGGTGATTGAGATGCACTCGCCGCTCAGATTGGTGATTCTGATGTTGGGGCATAATGACTTTCAATGTACCCATGATAATAACGCGTGGTTATCTGCCCAGGGGATGGTCAAGCTGATTCAGGTGATTCGCCAGGCTCCCGTTGAGCCGGGTATGCCGGTGCCTGACATTCTGATTATTGCGCCTCCTGAGATTTTTCAGCCCAAGGGGCCTGTGTCTCATAAGTTTTTAGGGGCTGAGAAGCGCTGTATCGGTTTGACTGCCGAGTTGGAAAAGGTCGCCAGTGAACAACAGGTCTTTTTCTTCGACGCCAATAGTGTGACTGCTGCCAGCAAGGTCGATGGCATTCACCTGGATGAGGATCAGCATCAAATCCTGGGGCATGCCATTGCAGAGGCGGTCAATCGCCTGGTGTTTGCCGGGTAGCGATTGATGGCGTACTTCCATTTAGAGTTATGAGCCCCTGAGCGGGGTTGACCTCCTGCGCTGGGAAAAACTTATCATTTAACTCTTTTTGATCAAGCTGCTTGCATTATCGTGACCATTGGTCATAATATGACCAATGGTCACGATATATGGGGTTGGC
Source organism: Chromatiales bacterium (assembly GCA_022360595.1). Classification (GTDB taxonomy): domain Bacteria; phylum Pseudomonadota; class Gammaproteobacteria; order Chromatiales; family Chromatiaceae; genus BM503. Next base: position 3,591 of record JAKSCN010000519.1, on the reverse strand, counting down.
ATGACAAGACAAGACCGAAAACAGCGGGAGTTTGAGCGCCGGGAAGAGGATATTCTTGAGGCGGCGTTATCGCTGTTCTCCAAGCCGAATTGGGAATCGGTAACCATTCAGCAGATCGCCAGGGCGGCGGATGTCGGTAAAGGCACGGTGTACAACCATTTTGCCAGTAAAGATGAACTGCTATTCAGACTGATGATGCGCTTTTATCGCGGCATGTTGGTTCACCTGAAGGATCTACCGGCTCCCGATGATATTTTGCAACATTTCAAGCTAATTATTGTCTCTGCATTTCGATACCACCTGAATCACCGGGAATATCGCTATGTGGTGGAGTACTGTAACCGAATTGATTTTAAAGAGCGGGCTGATGAAGCTTGGCACGCCTCGTTCTTCGAACTGGACCAGGCCTTTGATGATTGGGGTGATCCTCTCGTCATTAAAGCGATGGAGTTGGGTGTGATCGAGAAGCGCCCGCTGGAGCAGATCACTATCGGCATGCACGCCTGTTTCAAAGGGGCTATCGATATGCTCTGGGCGGGGAAGGATTGGTGTTTCCACGGTGATGAAGAGCAGATTATTGAATCTACGTCAGCCTTTATCATGGCTGGATTTATCGGGCAGAAGTAAAAAATTTTCTATGGTTATGACCATTGGTCATAAAGTGACTATAGGTCACAAGGGTTTTCAATGAAAAAATCATTTTTTCTCTCATTGGGATTACTGACAGTGGTGGGGCTCTGGATGCTCAGCGGTACATTCGCCAATATCTCCGAGCCTGAATCTAAAGAGATCCAGTCCAAAACGGCCCAGAAGATGAAAGTGCGGGTGCTCGATGTGCAAGCACAAGAGATTACCCGTGAGATTGTGGTGCAGGGCGAACTGGAGCCCCTGCGTCAGGTGGAGATTAAAGCCGAGACCGCCAGCAACGTGGTGCAGTTGCCGGTAGCCAAGGGTGAGAAGGTTAAGGCGGATGAGGTGCTGGTTCAGTTGGCTCAGCGGGATCGTGGGGTGCAAGTGAAACGGGCCGAAGCTGAGGTCAGCCATCAGCGCCATGAAGTGGAGGGTGCGCGCAAACTGAAGAAACAGGGCTTGCAGGCGGTGAATCGCCTGAAGCAGGCTGAAGCGGCTTTGGCGTTGGCGGAGGCTGATCTGAAGCGGGCCAGACTGGAGCTTTCATACACCACTATCGCTGCGCCGTTTAGCGGCGTGCTGGAGCAGCGTTATGTGGAGCAGGGCAGTCATGTTGAGACGGGTGATCCGGTTGCACTGCTGGTTGATGCCTCTGTGCTGAAAGCGGTAGGGCAGGTGGCTCAGCAGAGTGCGAATAAGTTGGCGTTGGGACAGGCTATCAAAGTGCGTCTGCTGGATGGGCGTGAGGCGGAAGGTGTGGTCACTTACATTTCAAAACTGGGGGATTCCGAGACCCACAGTTTCCGGGTTGAGGCCGAGGTGTCCAATGCTGAGGATCTGCTCGATGCCGGTGTCAGTGCCGAGTTGAGAATCGCCATTGGTGATGAGATGGCGCACTTCCTCTCTCCGGCAGTGTTGGCGCTGGATGATACCGGTACAGTAGGTGTCAAAACCGTCGATGTGCAGAATCAGGTGGCTTTCTATCCCATCAAGCTGGTGCGCACCGAGGCAAACGGTGTTTGGGTGTCGGGATTGCCTGAAAAGGCTCAGGTGATTAGTCAGGGGCAGGGCTTCGTGACCGTTGGGGAAGCGGTGGAGCCTGTGGCGGGTTTAAAGGAGTAACGCCATGAATGCCATCATCGATGTCGCCTTCTCACGCAGTCGGACTGTGCTGCTGAGCTTGGTTTTTATTCTGTTTGCCGGGGCGCTGTCCTATATCTCCATTCCCAAAGAGTCGGAGCCGGATATTGCGATTCCGATTATCTATGTCTCCATGACTCACGACGGCATCTCGCCCGAGGATGCCGAGCGTCTTCTGGTGCGCCCGATGGAGAAGGAGCTGCAGTCGATTGAGGGGCTGAAAGAGATGAAGAGCACGGCCGGGGAAGGGCACGCCTCGGTGCAGTTAGAGTTCAGCGCCGGTTTTGACAGCAAGCAGGCCCTGACCGATGTGCGTGAAAAGGTGGATCTGGCCAAGGTGAAACTGCCTGATGCTACCGATGAGCCTGAAGTGGTCGAGGTCAATGTGGCGCTCTTTCCGGTGCTGACGGTTTCGCTCTCCGGCCCCATTCCCGAGCGCAGTCTGGTGAGTATCGCCCGTGATCTGCAGGATCGCATTGAGGCGCTGCCGGGTGTGCTGGAGGCGGTGATTGGTGGTGACCGTGAGGCGCTGCTTGAGGTGGTTGTTGATCCAGCGGTGATGGAGACCTACGGTGTTCAATATTCAGAGCTGTTCAGTCTGGTCACCAATAACAACATGCTGGTCGCCGCCGGGGCGATGGATACCGGCGCCGGTCGTCTGGTACTGAAAGTCCCCGGGGTGATTGAAGAGCTGGAAGATGTCTTGAGCATGCCGGTAAAAGTGGATGGCAGCCGGGTGGTTACCTTTGGTGAGATCGCTAGTTTGCGTCGGGGTTTCAAAGACCCGGACAGCTTTGCCCGTGTGGGCGGGCAGCCCGCTGTTACCTTGGAGGTGAAGAAGCGGGTGGGGGCCAATATTATTGATACCATCGCGCAGGTGCGTGAGGTGGTTGAGGCGGAGCGTCAGCACTGGCCGGCGGGTATTGATGTCGCTTACATGCAGGATAAGTCGAATGAGATCCGCGATATGCTCTCGGATCTACAGAACAATATTCTCTCGGCCATCATTCTGGTGATGATTGTGGTCATCGCCGCTCTTGGACCAAGGTCGGCCATTTTGGTGGGGTTGGCGATCCCGGGCGCTTTTCTTGCCGCTATTCTGGTGCTCTCCTCTTTCGGCTATACCCTGAACATTGTTGTGCTGTTCAGTTTGATTCTGGTGGTGGGCATGCTGGTGGATGGCGCCATTGTGGTGGCAGAGCTGGCCGATCGCCGCATGGGTGACGGCAAACATCCGGTGGAGGCGTACGCATCGGCTGCCAAGCGTATGGCTTGGCCGGTCACCGCTTCGACGATCACCACCCTTGCGGTGTTTATGCCGCTGCTGTTTTGGCCCGGTGTGGTGGGGCAGTTCATGAAGTACATGCCGATTACGGTGATTATTGCGCTGACGGCATCACTTTCGATGGCATTGGTGTTTATTCCCGTATTGGGTGGGACTATCACGCGGCATAGGCCGGTCAATGAAGAGAGTACCGAGGGCGGTATCACCCAGGGGTATGCGCGGATATTGGCAGCGCTGCTGCGTCACCCGGGCAAGACACTGCTCGCAGCGCTGTTTGCCATTGTGGCCACTTATGCAGCCTACCTGGGCTTGGGCAAAGGGGTGGAGTTCTTCCCCGATGTTGAACCGACCTTTGCCCAGGTGCAGGTGCATGCCCGGGGGGATCTATCGGTCTACGAGAAAGACGCTATCGTACGCCAGGTTGAGCAGCGTATTCTGGATATGGAGGAGCTGCGCGCTGTCTACTCACGCTCGTTCAATAGTGCCAGCGGTCAGGATTTGGCCGAAGATGTGATCGGTGTCGTGCAGCTTGAGTT
>JAKSCN010000075.1 GCA_022360595.1 Chromatiales bacterium | reverse complement strand
CGCCAGTAAAGTTGTGGCGAATCGCATCAAGGTTGGCTCTCCCGGAGATCTCTTTATTGCGGGATTGTTGCACGATATCGGCAAACTGCTGTTGTTGACCCTCAAACCGATCGAGTATGAATCTGCGCTGCAGGAAGGCCAAGTGGGTATGGATGGCTGCCGCATCGAAGAGCGGCATTTTGGTTTTAATCACGCCGAGCTTGGCGCCGATCTGCTGGCGGAATGGGGTTTGCCATCGAGCTTGGTTCACACCATTCGTTACCATCACGACACTGGCACCGATATGCTGGCCAATCATCAGGCGGTGATCAACTATGCTGATCAGATGGCCCATCTGGAAATGAATCCCAATATTGATCACAATAGAGAGGAAGCTGTCACCGGTGAGCTGGCGACAGAGGCGAGAGATCTCTATCAACAGTTGAGCGCCATGATTGCCTGACTTCTATTAGGTATCACAGACCGGCGCAACTCCCACGAGATTGACGATGTATACTGTTCAGCCCTAACCGGGATCTGGTTGGAAGAGGCCTTTTTTGTCGATAGCCGAGGCTGTCGGCACTACCCGGAATAACCGTTATGCAGACACAGAGCGGCTGGCGCCGCCCCGAAATATTACTGTTGCTCATGGCTGTTGCCGTGCCCCTCAGCTTTGCAGCCTGGCAGACCTTGCTGAACAACTTTGCCATCGAACGCGCCGCTTTTACCGGACGTGAGATGGGCATACTGCAAAGCTTACGCGAAGTCCCGGGCTTTCTAGCGTTCGGCGTGGTGTTCCTGTTACTGATTATCCGAGAGCAGCGGTTGGCTTTTCTCTCGTTGGCATTGCTGGGTATAGGGACTGCGGTGACCGGCCTGTTCCCGTCGGTGCTTGGGCTCTATATCACCACGGTGATTATGTCGATCGGTTTCCACTACTATGAGACCCTACAGACCTCGCTCACGCTGCAGTGGGTGGATAAATCCCATTCAGCCGAGGTGTTTGGCAAGCTGATTGCGGCAGGCTCGTTTGCCTCCATTGTCACTTTTGTGCTGATCTGGCTGGCGGATGATCAACTGCAGATTGATTATCAGTGGATCTACCTGTTCATGGGTGGCCTGACGGTCATTATCGCGCTGGTCGCCTGGCTCGGTTTTCCCATGTTTCCCCAGAAGACTGAGCAGCACAAACATATGGTACTGCGTCGGCGTTACTGGCTCTTTTATCTGCTTACCTTTATGTCAGGTGCGCGGCGACAAATCTTTGTGGTGTTTGCCGGTTTCCTGATGGTGGAGAAGTTCGACTACTCAGTCTCTGAGATCGCCTTGCTGTTTCTGGCCAATGCGGCGCTCAATGTATTTCTGGCGCCGCGTATTGGGCGTCTGATTGGTCGTATCGGTGAACAGCGGGCATTGCTGCTGGAATATACCGGGCTGATTGCAGTGTTCTGTGGCTATGCACTGGTGGAGACCGCCTGGATTGCCGCTGGTCTCTATATTGTCGATCACCTCTTCTTTGCGATGGCGATCGCACTCAAAACCTATTTTCAGAAGATTGCTGCGCCGGAAGATATCGCCTCAACGGCGGGGGTGAGCTTTTCGATCAATCACATCGCTGCGGTGGTGATTCCTGCTGTCTTTGGGCTGATCTGGCTCAGCTCGCCAGCATTGGTCTTTTATGCAGGGGCAGCCATGGCGGGTGTGTCGCTACTCTTGTCGTTACTGATTCCCGCAATGCCTGAACCGGGGAATGAGAGCCGGTTGGCTGTTACCTCGGCTCAGTAGCAATAGTAAGAGATATGCAGGAGCGGCCCAGTCGTGCAGTTCTGACGCTATTATTGCGGCTTAAGCCGCTCCCACAATTCGGTTATAAAAACTTTTCACGATAACCGGCCCAGCGCTGATCAACTTCATTCTGCAGCGCATCGATATATTCGGGTTCCAGCGCCTTGAAACGGCCCTGATATTCGAAGTACTCGGTAACCGGTGGCATCTTCTTCTTTCTCAGCAGCTTCTCTGATGGCCCGGTGAGGCGCATCTTGCCGTGTGCAATCTCGTAGAGATCGTAGAGTCCGGAGTCCACCGCGGCTTTGCCCACGGCGATCGCCATACGATCTTCCACGCCCCAGCCGGGTGGGCAGGGTGTGTGAATGTGGATATATTTGAACCCCTTGATCTGTTTCGCCTTCAGCAGCTTGTCATGAAAATCGAGCGGATATGAAGCGCTACAAGTGGCCACATAGGCTGGATTGTGAGCGGCCACAATCGAAGGGACATCCTTCTTTTGCTCCACTTTTCCGTGTTGGGTGTTGTTGGTCAGTACGCCGCGTGGCGTGGTGCTGGAGCGCTGCACACCGGTGTTCATGTAAGCTTCGTTGTCGTAGCAGATGTAGATGAAATCCTCGACACGCTCAATGGCGGCGGAGAGTGCCTGCAAGCCGATATCGGCAGTGCCGCCATCACCCGCCCAGGCGACCACCTGAGTATCTTTACCCAGGCGCTTCATGGCTGCACGGACACCGGTTGCGGCCGCAGCCGTGGAAGCAAAGGTGACGTTCAGAATCGGCATCTGGGATGAGGAGATCGGGTAGAGCCCCTGTACCACCGTCAGACAGCTCGGCGGCACGGCAAAGATGCAGTCACGCCCCAAGGCTTTCAGGCCTACACGGTAAAGGGTATTCAGGGTGCAGCCGGTGCAGGCGCGGTTACCGGGATGGGTGTACTCCTCTTCATCGAGTTTTACGACCGTGGTCTTTTTTATGGCTTCAGTAGTGCTCATGGTTCCACCTATCTCTCGGCAGCAGTGGGTTCGACGGTCTGCAAACCAACCCAGTTGGGTGTGTCGGTTATACCGCTGTTCTCATCGGCTTTGCGGCAGGAGGCGATCAGGGTCTCGTAGAGTGTGTCGGTTTTAATTTCACGGCCACCCAGACCGATAATGTGGTTCTGAATCACCGGTCTTTTTTCACAGGGATAGAGGGCCGATTTTACATCGCCAAATAGTGCGCCCTGATTGCCGTAGCTGAGCGCCTTTTCGTAGACCACGACGCCTTTGCGACCTTCCAGCGCCTTGATGATGTAATCGATAGGGAAGGGACGATAGAGATTGATCGCCAGAACGCCAACCTTAATACCGCTCTCTTCACGGATACGGTCGATCACTACTTTGAACTGGTTGGCCAAGGTGCCCATGGCGACCACCACATGCTCGGCATCATCCATACGGTAGGGGGTGACAACCGGGTTGCCACCACGCTCGAAAATCTCTTGAAAAGCGCTATCGATCGCCTCGAACTTTTCGATGCTCTGAATCATCTCGTCATGCAGGTTGTAGCGGATATCCATATAACAGGGGGCCGCATCACCACGGATATCTTTTCGCGTATCCGGCATGGTGACTGAGTTGAGGTTCTCGGGGGCTTCAGGTGTCAAGGTGTGCTTGTAGTGATAGGGCGGTAGGAACTGATCAACCTTCTCCTGCTCCGGTACATCGTAGGGCATGTAGGTGTGGGAGAGGTAGTAGCCGTCATAGCAGACCATCACCGGAATGCTCACCTCTTCGGCCAGGCGAAATGCCTTGATGGTGGTGTCCATGATCTCCTGATGATCTTTGACGTAGATCTGAATCCAGCCGGCATCGCGCTGGGAGATGGAGTCCTGATGATCATTCCAGACTGTCCAGGGGGCGCCCACGCCGCGATTGACCACACACATCACCAGCGGCAGACGGGCGCCGGCCGCCCAGTGCACCTGTTCACTCATGTAGAGCAGACCATTGGCCGAGGTGGCGGTGAAGGCGCGTACGCCGGCACTGGCGGCACCGATACAGACCGCCAGGGCGCTGTGTTCGCTCTCTACCGCAACATATTCGGCGTCCATCTCGCCCTCATCAATCATCTGGGAGAGTTTTTCAGTGAGGGGTGTTTGGGGCGTGATGGGGTAGGCGGCAATCACATCGGCCTTGGCCAGCTTCACCGCTGTGGCCGCAGCCACGTTACCTGAATCGATGACATTCATGTTTTTTTACTCTTCTACGAACTCTGATTCAGCCACCATCTCGATGGCGTTGGTGGGGCACTCTTCGGCACAGATGCCGCAGCCTTTGCAGTACTCCATAATGATTTCGGGCTCCAGGTCTTTACTGATCACACCATCAGGGCAGTAGAGCCAGCAGAGATGGCAAGAGGCTTTCTGTTTCTTGGCCGGTGTGCAGAGCGCCATGTTGATGACCGGGCGTTCGACCCGCCAGGAGCCGGTGTTGCCGGCGTCACCTTCACCGCCTTCGGCGTTGGAGGTCATAATTGCAAACAGATCCTGTCCCATCGTCTATTCACTCCTCTACTTGGGTGCGTTCGTATGTTGTTTTAGCGGCGGCGGCGTTCTCTTTGGCCCGTTTACCGGCAAACTCCCGCTCAATGCAGTCGCTCAATACATCGATATCGACCAGACCAGTCGCTTTCGCGAAGGCGCCGATAATGCCGGTGTTGACGATACCCTTGCGCAGACCGGACTCCAGGGCGATCTCATTGACATGGGCAACCGCCACGCGATAGCCGTTGATCTTGCTCTTCTCCAGGGATTTTGGGGTGTTGAGGACCACCATACCTCCGGGTTTCAGACCGGCGGTGACATCCACTTCACTCATGATCATGTGATCAAGCACCACCACGATGTCGGGTGTTTCAATGGGGGAGAGGTCGTTGATCTTCTCTTTGGAGATTTTTAAAGAGGTATGGACCGGGGCGCCCCGGCGTTCGGTACCAAAAGTGGGGGCCATAATGGCTCCACCATAACCCGATAGGAAAGCTCCCTCGGCAACCAACTTAGCAGCAGTGATTGCTCCCATACCGCCGCGTCCATGCCAACGGATCTCAATTATATCGCTACTCATCTCTATTCCGTCGCGCTGTTTTAGCTGCCGTATCCAACTGCTAAAACAGGATTATTTATAAGGTTTTCGGCGCGCAGTCTAACGTTTACGTTAACGTAAAACAATACCATTGATGAGGGAATAAAGAATTGACCTGGAGCAGGTGAAAAAATCCCTGTAATTAATAGGTTATTAGCGTTATATGGGGAGTTAATTCGCAGTTGATTGAAGGGTTTTTATGGCCAGTACTGGCTGGGGTTAGGCTGCAGGGCAGCCATCCAACCATTATTTAATGTCGCTACTCTGAAGTCGCTATCGGAGGGATAGAGTAAGTCCCGGTCGCGTGGGCAACCAGCTCCCGCTCATCACCGGTGAGTACGGACACTTCCATCACCGCCAGGCGCTTGCCCAGTTTGATGATTTTTCCTTCAGCCAACAGATCACATTCTGAAGGCTTACGCAGGAAGTTGATATTGAAGTTGGTGGTGACAGCCAGTTTGACCTGGCCGATCAGACTGAGCACCACGGCGTACATGCAGGCGTCGGCAAGCATCATCATGTGTGGACCGGAGATGGTGCCGCCTGGGCGTACTGAGCGGGTTTGGTAGGGGAGGCGCATTAGCGCGGAGCCAGGGCCGATATCCTCAAGCTGCATATCTTGATCTATGGCCCAAGGCAGCTCCTGCTGCATGATGTGGTTGAACTCCTCTACAGAGAGCTTTGGCATGGCAGTATCCTCCTGATTTTGTGTTCTGAGCAGTTGTTTTGATTATTTCGGTGCTGCTTATTGACTTTGGGGTGGTGCAGTTGGCACCACCCCAGCTCGAAGCATTAGAAAGCCTCTTCCTCAAAGGCCATCATCAGTTCAGCACCGGAGCGGATACCCGCTGCCAGTCCCTGGGTCTGAGGCAGCAGACGCCCCATGAAGAAACGGGCGGTGTTGATCTTGGTCTGGTAGAAGCTGCTCTCCTCGCCATCCAGTTTACTCTGGGCAACCTGCACCATTTGGGCCCAGAAGTAGGCGAGGGTGGTGAGGGCAAAGATGCGCAGATAGTCGGTG
>JAKSCN010000681.1 GCA_022360595.1 Chromatiales bacterium | reverse complement strand
TCTGTCGCCCGACTGATCGGTGCGCCTCCTGGCTATGTGGGCTATGAAGAGGGTGGCTATCTGACCGAAGCAGTGCGTCGTCGACCCTACTCAGTGATCCTGCTTGATGAAGTGGAGAAGGCTCACCCGGATGTCTTCAATGTGCTGTTGCAGGTGTTGGACGACGGCCGCCTCACCGGTGGGCAGGGGCGTACGGTAGATTTCCGCAATACGGTGATTGTGATGACCTCAAACCTCGGTTCTGAGCTGATCCAGGAGATGGCTGGTGAAGAGCGGTACGAACAGATGAAGTCAGCAGTACTGGAGGTGGTGGGAAATCACTTCCGGCCTGAATTCATCAACCGTGTCGATGAGATTGTCGTATTCCACCCGCTCGGTCGTGAGCAGATCCGTGCCATCACTGAGATCCAGGTGCAGTATCTGCGTAAGCGTCTGGCGGACGCGGAGATGGGACTGGAACTCAGCGATGGGGTGCTGGATCGTCTGGGTGAAGCGGGTTTTGACCCTGTCTATGGCGCAAGGCCGCTGAAACGGGCCATTCGCCAGCAGCTTGAAAATCCGCTGGCACAGGCGATATTGGCCGGTCACTTTAGCGGTGGTGAAACTATTAAGGTGAGTTTGGATGGAGATGGTTTCTCCTTTGGTCGATAGCACTAAAGGTCCATTTTATTGAATATAACGGCGGTCAAATGACCGCCGTTATCACTGGGAAAAGATTTCCTCAAAGCGGCCGATATAACCTGCAGTTAATCCAATCGACAGGTATTTTCTTTTGCAGGAGATCGGCCGCTTTAAAATTACCAGGAAGCTGGGCTCGGGCGCTCAGGGCAGTGTCTATCTCTGTGTCGATCCTCATCTACAGCGCAAAGTGGCCATCAAGGTGTTGGATCGGTCACTGTTTGGAGACGGTCAGCAGGAGAAGGGTTTTCTGCGTGAAGCGCGTGCTATCAGTCGAATTCAGCACCCCAATATCGTTTCCATATTCGATACCGGCAAGGTGGGCAGCCGTCCCTATCTGGTATTTGAGTACGTGGATGGGCAGCTTCTGTCTGATTGGTTGGCGGCCAATCCGGTTTCACTGACGGAGGCATTGCCCATCTTCACCGCAATACTGCTAGGTGTTGCGGAAGTACATGGCGAAGGGATGGTGCACCGCGATCTGAAGCCGGCCAATATTATGCTTACCGCGGATCTGACACCCAAAATCATGGATTTTGGTCTGGCGCGGATCATGGATAAACGCAGCCAAGCGGACAGTGTACGTGCCGGCACACCACGCTATATGGCGCCGGAATATATTACCGATGGTGTGATTGGGCCGCAGACCGATGTGTTCGCCTTGGGGGCGATTCTGTATGAGCTGCTTACCGGACGGCGGGCATTTGATGCAGAAAACCAACAGGCGGTACTGCAAAAGATTATTCAAGAACCGATTGCCTTACCTTCCACTCACAATCCCGAAATCAACCACCGCCTGGAAGCGATTGTTCAAAAGGCGCTCGAAAAGAACCCCAATGATCGTTATGCCAATGCTGATGATCTGTTGCAGGCGTTGATGGAGTATCGCCAGGGAGCAGATGGTGATGAGGGCGGCTTAGCCAAAAAACAGCCAGGCAAACAGGGTACCGTCGATTTTCTGATTCGGCGCATGCAGCATAAGAGTGACTTTCCGGCCCTGTCCGAGTCGATCAGGACGCTCAACCACCTGGCGGCTTCGGAAGAGCAGGATACGGCGCAGTTGGCCAGTGTGCTGATACGTGATTTCGCCCTCACCAACCGTATCCTGCGGGTGGTCAATTCCGCCTACTACAGCCGTTTTGCCGGCAAGATTGGCACTATCTCGCGTGCTATTGTGGTGCTGGGCATCAACACGATTCGGACCATTGCCGCCTCGTTGATCTTCTTCGAGCATCTGCATAATAAGACCCAGGCGGTGCAGTTGAAAGATCGCATTGCGGCAGCCGTGTTCAGTGCGGCGTTGGCGCGTCAGGCGGCTACTGACGGCGGTGTGGAACATGAAGAGGAGGGGTTTCTTTGCGGTATGCTGCACAACCTGGGGCAGGTGCTGGTGGTCTACTATCTGCACAGCGAGAGTGAAGAGATCAATCGACTGGTCAAACAGGAGGGAGTAGAGCAGGAGCAGGCCGAGCGGCGTGTGCTGGGAATGACCTACCAGGAGATGGGTACGGAAGTGGCGCGACAGTGGAACTTTCCCGAAACTATTGTCCATGGCATGACCAAGGTTGATCCGGCCAAGCCGGGGGATTTGAAGCGCAAGAGTGTCAAGCTGCGGCTGATTGCCAACTTCTCCAATGAGGCTGTAGAGGTTATCGGTGATTTGAATGGCGACGACCGTGCGCCGGTTAAGACGCTGTTGAAGCGCTACCGGATGGGATTGGCGATCAGTGACAAGCGATTTACCGCCATGGTGGATAATGCCCGTAATGAGTTCAAAGAGCTCAGTAGCTTGGGTAACAGCCACAACAGCACCTTTATGCAGCGTTTAACAGCCCAGCCGGTCGGCGCCAGCCAGGCTAAACCCAAGCCGACCCATGATCAGGATCTTACCCAAACACTTGCATTAGATGTCTTTTCGGAAGCGGTGTTTGATGCTGTTGAGGGGGAGACGGAGCCGCCGCAAACCCCCGAGATGATTCTCACCGAGGGGTTGCAGGAGGTGAGTGCGATGTTGCTCGATGATCGCGTCAATCTCAACCAGTTGGTGAATGTGGTGCTGGAGACCATCTACCGTGCCATGTCATTTAACCGGGTAGTGCTCTGCCTGTTGGATGGCGTAAAAAAACACTATGTTGCCCGGCTCGGTTTTGGCAAGGATATCGAGCAGTTTATGCCCGCCTTTAAGTTCTCACGCAACTATAGCCCGGATGTGTTTCATGCGGCGCTGAAGAATGGGGCGGACATCTATATCAGTAATGCTGGTGATGCCAGTATTGTGAAAGATATTCCGGTATGGCATAAAAAGATCTCTCAAGCCAACGCATTTGCGGTATTTCCGCTGGTGATCAAAGAGAGCCCCGTAGGGTTGATATACGCCGATTATGATCACCCCGAGGGAGCTAAACTGGTCGGTAAATCACTCAATTTGATTAAAGCGCTGCGCAATCAGGTGATCCTGGCGCTACGGGCGCGTGCTTAAGGGGCTTCTCTTTTAGCGTCAGGCCCTAGCCGCTAATGATTAGTGGCGTCGCTGGACTGCTCACGCCTTTGATCCGTGGCCTTGTCTCTTTCGCTCTTCTTCTCTTCCACCAT
>JAKSCN010000130.1 GCA_022360595.1 Chromatiales bacterium | reverse complement strand
GGAGGGAATGGCAGTGATAATGGCGGGCCGATCGATATCGGGCAGCATCTTCAGTACGAAACGGGCAATAGCCATCAACGCACCGGTGTTACCCGCGCTGACACAGGCATCGGCCTCACCCTGCTTGACCAAATTAATGGCGACCCGCATTGAGGAGTCTTTTTTGCCACGCAGTGCTTTAGAGGGGAGTTCATCCATCCCCACCTCTTCCGAGGCGTGATGAATACGCAATCTTTCACGGGGGTATGAAACGCCTTTGAGATACTGATTAATCACCTCTTCCCGGCCAACCAGAATCAGATTGACATCCGGGTCGCGTTTCAAAAAATCTATCGCTGCAGGCACCACGACTTTAGCGCCGTGATCACCACCCATGGCATCCAGTGAGATGGTAATAGGCTGATTAGACAACACCAACTCCTGCGCGATTAGCTAGATATTTTTCTTCTGTACAAAACGCATGGCCGCCCCTTGCAGGACGGCCATTTGAACGTTTTTTGTGACTCTTCACGAATGATTATTCGCCTTTGCCACTGACTACCTTGCGACCACGGTAGAAACCGTCCTGAGTCACGTGATGACGCAGATGAGTTTCACCAGAGGTGGGATCAATGGACAAGGTTTTAGTTGTCAGTGAGTCGTGTGAACGACGCATGCCACGTTTGGAAGGGGTTTTTCTGTTCTGCTGGACCGCCATGGTTCTAGCTCCTAAATAATTACACTAAGTTTAACTATCTCGCTTCGACTTCAACTGAGACAACACCGCGAACGGATTCTCTTCAGTAGCGGTCTCGCTATTCTGTTCCGACTGATCCCAGCTCTGCTGGAGTGAGTCATCAAAATCTATACTGCATGTGCCTTCGTCATGCATGGGTACCTGCGGAATTGCCAGGAGCAGTTCATCTTCAATGAGATCCTGCAACCGCACCATACCCTCTTCTGCCAGAATTGGATCGCACTCATCGGGAATGCGTTCACTCTCTTCGAGCACTTCGATCACCGCCAGATCGAGAGATCTGTCCGTGTCGATGTCCAGACTTTCCAGGCAACGTTGGCACTGCACCATGAGTACAGCCTTGACGTGCCCGCCAATTCTGGCTCTTCGTTTCTCGTCCCGCCAGAATCTCAGCTCAAAATCAACCATACCCTTATCGCTAACCAATGCTCCGCAAACACGGGACAAATCGGCCAATCGAATGGAGTCGGTAATGCAGCCTTCGCGATCCGCGAGACGCCACGGATCAACAAATTCCGGTAAACGTGACGACATAAGCGCGCAATGATATTACGAGATCATGACCAGGTCAAAAAATTGTGACTGATCACTGATTTAGACAAGATGTTGGGGTGATTTGGCCAGCGACACACAAAATGTGCCGCTGGCCAGGTAGGTTGATGGGTTTTCGGTGAAGTGTTAACCGCCAACCACAGCCAATAACACACCTGCAGCTACTGCAGAGCCGATTACCCCGGCAACGTTGGGGCCCATCGCGTGCATCAGCAGGAAGTTGTGGTGATTCGCTTCCAGGCCAACCTTATTCACTACACGAGCGGCCATCGGTACTGCGGATACACCAGCCGCACCGATCAGTGGGTTGACTTTGCCACCTGAGATGCGATGCATTGCTTTACCCATCAATACACCAGTGGCGGTACCGATACAAAAGGCTACAGCACCAAGCCCCAGAATTCCCAACGTTTCCACGGTCAGGAATTTGTCCGCTGAAAGTTTGGAGCCGACAGCCAGCCCGAGGAAGATAGTAACGATGTTGATGATCTCATTCTGAGCCGCACGGCTCAAACGATCCACAACGCCAACCTCTTTCAATATGTTGCCGAACATCAGCATACCGATCAGGGGAGCCGCCGAGGGTAGGAACATGACACAGAGCACCAGCACGCTGAATGGGAACAGGACCTTCTCCAGTTTGCTCACCGGACGTAGCTGCGACATAACCACTTTGCGCTCTTCCTCGGTGGTCAGTGCCTTCATGATCGGGGGCTGGATAATCGGCACCAAAGCCATGTAGGAGTAAGCCGCAACAGCAATGGCGCCGAGCAGATCCGGCGATAACCGGGAGGCCAGGAAAATAGCTGTTGGTCCATCCGCGCCTCCGATGATCGCAATCGCCGAGGCATCTGCCAGCGAGTACTCCATACCGGGCACCATATTCAGCGCCAATGCCCCCAGCAGGGTGGCAAAGATGCCAAACTGGGCCGCGGCGCCAAGAAACAGCGTCTTCGGCATTGCGATCAGTGCGCTAAAGTCGGTCAATGCTCCTACCCCCATGAAAATCAGGAGTGGGAATATACCGGTTTCAATACCGACACTATAGACATAGCCGAGCAGCCCATCTGGTCCGGCAATACCGGCCACAGGAATGTTACTGAGAATGGCGCCAAAACCAATGGGAAGCAGCAGCAGTGGTTCAAACTTTTTGGCGACAGCCAAAAAGATCAAAATACCGCCAACCAGCATCATAAATAGTTGGCCCATTTCAAAGTTGGCAATCCCCATGGATTGCCACAATGCGTCAAAACTAGCGCCCATATTAGCCCACCATCACCAGGGTTTCACCAGCCTGTACTGCATCGCCTTCCTTGACGTTAACGGCTGCAATCACACCGCCCATCGGTGAACGTACTTCGGTCTCCATCTTCATCGCTTCCATGATCATGATGACATCGCCCTTATTGACCGACTGGCCCTGGGCAACTTTCACCTTGAAGACGTTACCAGCGAGAGGTGCCGGTACAGGTTCGCTGGCACCAGAAGGTGCTGCAGCCGGTGCCGCTGCTGCGGGTTCTGCTGCAGCCGCAGCCGGGGCAACGTTTTGGATCTCGCCACCGGCGGCAACCGTCACATTGTAGGCTTTGCCGTTAACGCTGACGGTGTAGGCTTCAGGACCGCCACTGGCTGCAGCAGGTGCTGCGGCGGCTGGAGCTGGTTCAGGCTCTTTACCTGGCGCGGGCTCAAAGGCATCTGGATTATCGCGATTCTCAAGGAACTTGAGACCGATCTGCGGGAACAGTGCGTAGATCAGCACATCATCGATCTTGGCATCAGCCACGCGGATACCCTTATCTTTGGCCAGTTGGTCGAACTCAGCAGTGAGTTTTTCCACTTCGGGCTTGAGCAGGTCAGCAGGACGACAGGTGATAGCTTCCTCACCCTCACCCAATACTTTTGCCTGCAGCTCGGCATTAACTGGTGCCGGAGAGGCGCCGTATTCACCACGCAAAACACCGGCAGTCTCTTTGGTGATGTTTTTGTAGCGCTCGCCCATCAGCACATTGATAACCGACTGGGTACCAACGATCTGAGATGTGGGGGTTACCAGTGGGATGAAACCGAGATCTTCGCGCACACGGGGAATCTCATCCAGTACATCATCGAACTTGTCAGAGGCGTTCTGTTCGCGCAGTTGGTTCTCCATGTTGGTCAGCATGCCACCAGGCACCTGGGCAACAAGGATGCGTGAATCAACACCTTTCAGAGAGCCTTCGAATTTAGCGTACTTCTTGCGTACTTCACGGAAGTAGGCAGCGATCTCTTCCAACAGATTGAGATCCAGACCGGTATCACGGTCGGTCTCATCCAGAATAGCTACTACCGACTCAGTGGCGGAGTGGCCGTAGGTCATACTCATGGAGGAGATAGAGGTATCGAGCATATCGATGCCCGCTTCGGCCGCCTTAATGTTGGTAGTAGTGCTCATGCCGGTAGTGGCGTGAGACTGCATAGCAATCGGCACATCAACAGTCTCTTTCAGACGGCTGACCAGCTCGTAACAGACATACGGTTTAAGCAGACCGGCCATATCCTTGATACAGATAGAGTTACTACCCATATCTTCCAGGCGCTTCGCCATGTCTACCCAGTAGTCGATGTTGTGGACCGGGCTGACGGTATAGGACATGGTGCCCTGGGCGTGTTTGCCAACTTTCAGTGTCGCTTTAATGGCGGTTTCAAAGTTACGCAGATCGTTCATCGCGTCGAAAATACGGAACACGTCCATGCCGTTTTCGGCGGCGCGTTCAACGAATTTCTCAACCACGTCATCGGCATAATGGCGATAGCCGAGGATGTTCTGGGCGCGGAACAGCATCTGCATAGGTGTGTTCGGCATAGCGGCCTTGAGCTTACGGAGACGTTCCCATGGATCTTCCCCAAGATAGCGGATACAGGCGTCGAAGGTTGCTCCCCCCCAGGTCTCCAGCGACCAGAATCCCACCTGATCCAGCTTGGAGGCGATGGGCAACATATCATCAATCCGCATGCGGGTGGCTAGCAGTGATTGGTGACCATCACGAAGGACAACGTCGGTTATACCTAAAGGTTTTTTCTCGCTCATAGGTTCGCTTCTTAAAGGTTATTGCGTGCTTAACGCAGTGAACGGGTGTGTTTCGATGTTTTTGTTACGAAACACATTTATTTCTTCGCAGATCTGAAACGGCTTATGGCCGCGGCGATCACAGCGGTGACTTCTTCATCTCCAGCGCCTGCCTGGGGTACGGCGGCCGTTGGAGTGGACGGCTGTTGAACTTCATCACCGATCAAGGCTTTCGCTAACCGGGACATTCCATTCATGGCGACGACCAGTATCGCCAGGAAGACAAAAACCATTCCCATGCCGATAAGCATCAGGTTTACACCTTCCATTAAGAGGTCTGAAATAGGCATTTTTACTTTCTCCTGGCCCGAAATTGATAACCTCATAAGCTGAAGTTTTGGGACGGGCAAGTTTTTCTATGGGAAATCACTGACTCTGTCAAGAGACTAGCAATAACCCTAACAGTATAACTCATTGATATTGTTTTAATATTTACTAATCCAATATTGATTATTGAATATATTAATGAATTTTATCCCCTATAAAGTAAATTTATGATTTGGATAGTCGTACTAATTTATATCTGCTACGTTATCTTTCTTTAGGATAAAGAAATCTCTCAAAAACCCAAAGCCTTTTGTTAGAATTTCACCTCCATAAATGATAGCAAGTTGTAGCATGACCGATCAGACCAATTCCGCTTCGACGGCACTACCTTACCCGCTGGTGCTCGCCTCTACCTCGCCTTTCAGAAAAGAGCTGTTGGCACGCCTTGGGCTGCCTTTTGATACTGCCTCACCGGATATCGATGAAACCGCCCTGCCGGACGAGTCACCGGCACAGTTGGTTACCCGCCTGGCCTATGAAAAAGCAAAGGCGGTGGCGCAGCTGCACCCCAACAGTCTGGTAATCGGCTCCGATCAAGTCGCCTGCAACGACGGAAAGATTCTTGGAAAACCGGGTAGTCGCGAGAATGCCATCCGCCAGCTCAGCGAAGCTTCCGGAAAACGCATCACCTTTTACACCGGTCTCTGCCTGGTCAACACAGCAACCCAGAACAGCCAGACACTCTGCGAACTCTTCCATGTCCATTTCCGCGATCTGGATCTACCCCAAATAGAACGCTATGTCGATGCCGAGCAGCCGTTGAACTGCGCGGGCAGCTTCAAGTCTGAGGGGCTGGGAATCTCGCTTTTCAAAAAATTGGAGGGCGATGACCCAAATGCACTGATTGGTCTGCCGCTAATCAGACTAATTACTTTGTTGCAGAGCCAGGGTGTAATGGTGCCTTAGGCCTCGAGATCAGATCATACACCCTATGAATAACGACCCTATCTCCGCCAGCATTGCCCAACAGCGCCAAGCGCTAGCCGATATGATCGCCCCTCAATTGGCGGCGATAGCCGACGCTTGCGGGAAAGTCTGGCCCAATCGTGAAGCGCTGAATCAGGTACTGGCCGACATGGTGGAGCAGTTGCCCTACTGCTCGTTCCTCTACTGCATGGAGCGCGATGGCATTCAGATCTCTGATAACATTAACCGCAATGGTTACTATCCCGAACATTTCGGTCGTGATCGCTCTCAACGCCCCTATCTGAAAACTGTCTATCCAGCGGTCGATTACTGGTTGTCGGATGCCTATATCAGTCTGCTGTCGGTACGCCCCAGCATCACAGCCATTCAGTTGATTAAAGTCGATGGACAGGTTATTGGGTTGTTGGGGGCCGACTTTGACCTGCGTAATCTCCCCCTGACCCAGCAGCTCTACGACGAACCCGGTCAGTGGCGCCAGATTAAGGGTGACCCATCCATTCGGGAGTTCTTGTTCCAGCAAACCCGCTCAAAAAGCGTATTGGATGAGCATATCAACGAAGTGATGGCGATTATTCTGGAGCTCTTCACCCAACGTGGCGTATTTCACGGCAAATTGCTCTTCTCCAGTAGCCGGGCCAGCCTCTGGTTAGTCGATGATCCTTATCGCTACCGCATTTTGGAGATGGAGTCACTCATTGACCCCGACATCTGTTTCGCCTACCCACTGCGTCCCTATCCGGACAGTGCAGTAATTCCAGTGGACAAGGTTGAAAGTATTCTGGACGGATTCAAACAGCTTCGCTACGCCGATGAGACAGTCTACCTGCGTTCCGGCTCAGTCAACATTTTCAATGGGCTGATCGGGCTTAACTTCTCGTGTGATGGCTCTCATTACCTGCCCTGGGAGGATTTTCTTGATCCCGACAATGCCTTCTGGGCTGGCGAGATACAATCCACCACCCGGCCAGCCAAGTAATCAGACGTCGTTCTGGTTTTTAATGGTTTTTAGTTTCAACAGCACTTTGCGCGCACGGTTTATGCGGTCAGCAATATCATTACGTTCTGGATCGAGGATGAGCACATCCTCCCAGGTAGAGACCGCCTCCTCCAACTGATCATAGCCGTAATAGACCTCTCCCTGGCGCACCAGCTTGTCGATCTGATCCTCGATAGCCAGCTTCACCCGCTCGATCTCGATCCAGTAGTCGCTGCTCTCCGGCTGAATACTCGCCACCTGCTTTAGATGATCCACCGCGCTGGGAAAGTCACCTTTGGTAATTGCCTGATCGGCGTCGCTTAGCAGCCCCTCGATCTGATTGCGGCGCTTCTCTCTTCGGGCCGCAAGCTGTTTCAGGGTGGTTTTTTTGGCCCCATTTTTCGTGGAAGCCTCTTTCCCCTGGATGCGTTGACTCTGTTGCTGTTGAATACTCTTCTGCTCGGCCTTGCGCAAATCGAACGCTGCAAGACGTTGCTCAATCTCCGGCGTCAATTCGATCTCCGCCGCCAGATCCAGACACAACTTGGCCAAGGCGGGCTCCTTTTCCAGTTGATAGT
>JAKSCN010000063.1 GCA_022360595.1 Chromatiales bacterium | reverse complement strand
TACAGCCTGGCTGAAGAGCTGGCCACGAAGTCGACCAGTCTGGCAGCCGGAGATGTGCCATTAAAGAAAGAGAACTGGCAGATCATCGCCCAGGCACGCCATGCCCAGGGCAATACCAGTGGTGCGCGTGTCGCCGAACGTAAAGCGAGAATGCTATACTAACCCATTGATTCTAAATGCTTCGTATGCCCTGGCGAATGGGATACAATCAAATAACAACAACGATGGGTTATCACAATGGGGAGATGGTAATGGCATGAGCCTATATGCCGCATCAAAACTGATCGGTCAGGCGCGTCAGCTCGCTGCCGAGTATCGTCGCACCATGGGTAAACCCTTGCCCGGGATTAGTAACGAAATTGCTCTGCACGATGCCATTACCCTCCTGCGGTTGGAGCCTGTCAGCGGGCAGGCTGGCGGCTATGATGCCACCGATCCCGCACGTGACAACAGAAAGATCCAGATCAAAAGCCGCACCATTTTCGATGAGAGCAAAGGCGGGCAGCGCATTGGCCAGATCAAGGTCGATCAGGATTGGGAGAGTCTGGTTCTGGTGTTGATGGATGACCAGTACGAACCTTATGAGATTTACGAAGCGGACAAGGAGGAGCTGCTGGAATATCTCGATAAAAGCAGCAGTAGCCGCGCTAAACGGGGCGCGTTGTCGGTAGCCCGCTTCAAGATTATCGGCACGCTGGTTTGGACCCGGGAGGATGGCCTGGAGCCTCAAGTCTGGGATAATCAGAGCGAATGAACCGGATTTCGATTTCTCTCCCATGATTGATACAGAAGAGGTATTGGGCCCTGACGGGCTGTTGGCCCAGACAGTCGAAGGTTTTGTCTATCGGCCGCAGCAGAATGCCATGGCGGCTGAGGTGGCCAAGGCGATTGAGGAGGGTAGCGTACTGGTCTGCGAGGCTGGAACCGGTACAGGTAAAACCTACGCCTATCTGGTGCCGGCACTACTTTCTGGTTTGAAAGTGATCGTCTCCACTGGTACCAAAAATCTTCAGGACCAGCTTTTCCACCGCGACCTGCCCAAAGTGCTATCAGCCCTGGCGCTACCCTCCCAGGTGGCTCTGTTGAAAGGGCGGGCCAACTATCTCTGCATTCATCGGATGGAGAATGCCCTGCTGGAGGGGCGTCTGCGCTCCCGCGAGATGGTTGATCAACTAATGAGTGTGAAGGAGTGGTCGGGCATCACCCGTAGCGGTGATATCGCTGAACTCTCCACGTTGGCGGAAGACGCATCGATCTGGCCCTATGTTACCTCCACCACCGAAAACTGCCTTGGCCAGGAGTGTCCCTCCTACAGTAACTGCCATCTGGTGGAGGCGCGCCGCAACGCTCAAGAGGCCGACCTGGTGGTGATTAACCACCATCTGCTCTGTGCCGATTTTGTGTTGAAGGAGGAGGGCTTCGGTGAGCTGCTTCCTTCGGCTGACTGCTTTATTATCGATGAGGCCCATCAGCTGCCCGAAGTGGCCAGCAACTTTTTCGGGGTAACGGTCAGTGGTCGTCAACTCACGGAGCTGGCCCGTGATATCGAAACGGAGTACCTGCGTGAAGCAGGTGAGCAGCGCGATACACCGGATAGAGCGGCCGCCTTGACCAAAGCAGTGAAAGATCTGCGTTTGGTGTTTGGCTTGGATGTTCGCCGTGGCCCCTGGAGCGAAGTGAGCAACGATACCTGTATCGTCAATGCCATCGATCAGGTCAGACGTGAGATCGAAGGGCTAAAGGAGCAGCTTGAGCAGCTCAAGGGACGCGGTAAGGGACTGGATAGCTGTCTGGCGCGCGCTGAGCAACTGATGACCAACCTTGGGTTGGTGTGTGAGTCGGGCGAAGATGAGGATATCCGCTGGTTCGAGACCCACCGCACCAGCTTTCGCCTCAACCGTACACCGCTGGATATCTCAGCCATGTTTCATGCCCAGATGGTGCGCCATCCGGGGAGCTGGATCTTCACCTCCGCCACCCTGGCGGTGGGAGAGAAGTTCGACCACTTTCAACAACAGCTAGGACTGGCTGAGGCGACAACGGCGCTCTGGGACAGCCCCTTTGATTACCCCAATCAGGCTCTCTGGTTTGTTCCAAAGGGGCTGCCTGACCCTCGCGCCTCCGAGTACACACCGGCAGTGCTGGAGATTGCCGAACAGGTGGTGAGGGCCAGCCGGGGCCGCGCTTTTCTGCTGTTCACCAGCCATCGTGCCCTGCGCCAGGCGGCTGAGTTATTGGAGGGGAGAATACCCTATCCCATCTTAGTGCAGGGGAGCGCGCCGAAAGGGGAGCTGCTGGAGCGTTTTCGCAAGGCGGGCAATGCGGTGCTTTTGGCCACCGCCAGTTTTTGGGAAGGCGTCGATGTGCGTGGAGAAGCGCTCTCCTGTGTCATTATCGATAAGCTTCCCTTTGCTTCACCTGGCGACCCGGTACTGCAGGCGCGTATCGATGCGTTGAAGAAGCGGGGCGGCAACCCGTTCTTCGAATTCCAGGTACCCCAGGCGGCTATCGCCCTCAAGCAAGGGGCGGGAAGATTGATTCGGGATGGATCGGACCGTGGCGTGCTGGTGATCTGCGACCCCAGATTATTGAAGCGGGGCTATGGGCACATCTTTCTGGAGAGTATGCCACCCATGGCCCGCACTCGTGACATTGCTGATGTCGAAGCGTTCTTTGAACAGGCGCTCAGCGATTAAAACCGTACGCTTCAATCAGCTCTTGAATCGGCTTGATCACCTCATCTGAAGCATCGATCAGCTTAAAACCGGTGTCGTAAAAGGCGCTGTTCACATCGTTTGAACTCCAGCGGCTCTCGGCACGAAAGCGCAAGTTAATCGACTTCCCATCAGGTGTCTGCCACTTCACCTCAAACTCGTACTCTCTATTATTCTCGATAGGCTCTTCACTGATCAGCATAAAACCGTCGGTGGTGATATCAAC
>JAKSCN010000560.1 GCA_022360595.1 Chromatiales bacterium | reverse complement strand
TTCCATTGGGGGAGGTACTGAGTAATCAGCGACTGCAGTTTTTGGGTGTAGTCGTGGGTGGGCAGTCGGGCGAACAGCCCCCACGCACCGCCTAATACCAGAGCCAGAATAAAAAAGATAAAGCGGAAGAACTTTGCACGCCCGCGGGCGCCGCGTGCTGAGCGAATCTGCGGTATCGCATCCTGGTAGGCAACTGAAGCCTGTTCCAGATCATCAATAGCGGCATCCAGTTGCGCTTCACTCTCGATCAGTTGTGCCTTCTCCGTCTCCTGACGCGGCAGCGCCTGTGCGTCAATGGCCAGCTCATCCAGCTCCTCCTGGATCTGAACGGTTTCAGCCTGCAACGCTTCGATAGTCGTCTGCTCACCTTCGATCTCCTCTTCCAGCTCGTAGGAGACATACTCCAGCGAGGAGATTCCCGCCATCGCCTTTACCGCATAGCTATGGGGATGGGGTGTGGTGATCTCGCGCTGGGCCAGATAGAAGGATTCGATAAATTCGTCGTAACCGTAACCGAGCAGCTCGTAAACGGCATTCTCAACAGCATCGATACCCTTGGCGATCGGTTGATCCTCCCGCCCCACCAGATTGAGGCGTACCCCATGGTTGCCATCGCGGTCGAGAAAACGGGCAACCTCATACTCGTTCTCTTCATCAACCATGAAACGCAGAGTGGCCGAGCAGCGCGTCTCTCCCCAGCGGATCAGCTTCTGCAGCTCATCCATTCTCAACGAGAAGGAGCGCCCAAACAGTGCAAAGCAGATGGTTTCACCAATGGTGCTTTTACCCGACTCATTGGGGCCCTCTATGGCGACCACACCTCGCGCAGGCAGGTCACTGACCTCCAGGGTCTCATACTTGAGCACATTCTGTGCGGAAATGGCTGTAATGATCATGCATAACCCTCATCTTCCAGTGATTTGAGTTTACTCACCGCCAAGGCCATCGCTTCACGATAATCAGCTTCGTTGAACGGCTCTTGGGAGTTGCGGCGGCGCTCGAACTCCGCCTCGCAGTAGGTGCTAAAGTCC
>JAKSCN010000286.1 GCA_022360595.1 Chromatiales bacterium | reverse complement strand
CAAGATAAGCCGACCTGCTTCAGTAACAGCAACAGCCAGACGGATATCTTTGCACCCGGCGCCAATATCACCAGCTCCGGCCTGGGGGGTGGGTCTTCGACCTATCGAGGCACCTCTCAGGCGGCTCCGCATGTGGCTGGTTGTGCGGCGCTGTTGAGGCAACGTAAGCCATCGCTGACAGTGACAGAACTTGAACAGCTTCTGCTCAGCTCCCCTACTATGACTACCGACTTCCGCAATGGTCTGACCTTTCCGCGCCTGGACTGCTACTACGCGTTGAGTCAGGTGACGAACCAGAGTTGCCAGTCGGGTGCTGTCACTTTCGGGCCGGAGACATACAGTGATAGTTATCTTATCCGGTCCGAGGGCACCCTTTCCTCCAGCGGTGCGGTGACGGTGACCGCCAGCGGTGATGTGACGCTGGAGGCGACTCACTCGATCACGCTCAACCCGGGCTTTCAGGCACAGTCCGGTAGTGATCTGTTGGTGCGGACAACCTCGGTCACCTGCCCTTGATGATAATAGGTCAGTAAGTGGTTACTCCGCTCTAATGACCACCGGTGCCGTAAAATGGGCTGAGATGCTATTGCGGGCGTTATTCGATTTTGATGTAGGCAAACCCCTGGTGCTGTAGCTCGGCAATGCGCACCACACCCGAGGGCACGGAGTCGACACCTTCATAGAGCTTGTCATTGGCCAGGCTGGTTTGGGCGCGGGTGATATCGCACAGCTCCAGTTTTACGTCGCGTACTTCATGGAGGCTCATCAGGCGGCCTTTCAGGTTATCGCGGCGCTCGGCCAGTGCCGCATCCTCGGCAAAGGGGGTTTTAGCCAGTTTATCATCGGTTACAAAGCGGATGCCGTGGGCCACGAAGACCACCCGCACATCGTAATCGAGCATTTCGTTTTCGTAGTGGTTGAGCATGTTGTTGATGCTGGTGAGCATCGCGCTGAAACGGCGTGGATCAGAGAAATCGGCGTGATACACCACCTTCAGGACACCGTCATCTTCGGCATGGGCGGTTGGGATGACTGCGCTGATCAGCAGTAATAGGCTGAAAAGTAGACTGGCAGGTTTGGCGAGACGCATGACAGCTCCTTTCGTTGGTTGAACTATGATTAACCTTGCGCTCTTTAACGCCTGGCGACAATTGAGGTTTTCCCGGGCGGGACAAGGATTTTCCGCTAGAGAGTTCTGTGAATACGCCAGCGTTTTACATGTATTCAGAATAGAGGTCTGAGGTACAATAGCGCATCCTGGCGGCTTGGCGCCAAACAGCTTTAATTTCAATGCGATAAGCGATGTTTCATTCAGTAAGTTACGATGTGATTGTGGTCGGCGGCGGCCATGCCGGTACCGAAGCGGCGATGGCGGCAGCACGCATGGGGGCCAAAACCCTGCTGCTGACCCACAATATTGAGACCCTGGGGCAGATGAGCTGCAACCCGGCCATTGGCGGTATCGGCAAGGGCCATCTGGTGAAAGAGGTGGATGCCCTGGGTGGTCTGATGGGCCGCGCCACCGACCGGGGCGGTATCCAGTTTCGTATTCTCAACTCCCGCAAAGGCCCTGCTGTGCGGGCCACCCGCGCTCAGGCGGATCGTGTGCTCTATAAGGCGGCGGTGCGTGAGGCGCTGGAGAATCAGCACAATCTCGATCTGTTCCAACAGGCGGTGGATGACCTGATTGTCGAGCAGGATCGGGTCACCGGTGTGGTTACCCAGATGGGGCTGAAGTTTCACGCCAAGGCGGTGGTGCTGACTACCGGTACCTTCCTGGGTGGGCGCATCCATATCGGGCTGAACAACTACGAAGGGGGGCGTGCCGGTGATCCGCCAGCCAATGCCCTCTCCCAGCGGCTGCGGGAGCTGCCCTTTAATGTGGAGCGTTTGAAGACGGGTACCCCGCCGCGTATCGACAGCCGCAGTATCGACTACTCGCAACTGCAGGCCCAGCCGGGTGATGATCCGGTTCCGGTTTTCTCCTTTATCGGTTCGGCCGATGAACACCCCGAACAGGTTGCTTGCCATATCACCCACACCAACCTGCGCACCCACGAGATCATCCGTGGCGGTATGTCGCGCTCGCCCATGTATACCGGGGTGATCGAGGGTGTGGGGCCGCGCTACTGTCCGTCGATCGAGGATAAGGTGGTGCGCTTTGCCGATAAGGACTCCCACCAGATTTTTATTGAGCCCGAGGGGCTGACCAGCAACGAGGTCTACCCGAACGGTATCTCCACCTCCCTGCCCTTTGATGTCCAGTATGAGCTGGTGCAGTCGATGCTGGGATTTGAGAAGGCGCACATCACCCGCCCCGGTTACGCCATCGAGTATGACTTTTTCGATCCGCGGGATCTGAAAATGAGTCTGGAGACCAAATTCATTCAAGGCCTCTACTTCGCCGGCCAGATCAACGGCACCACCGGCTATGAAGAGGCAGCAGCTCAGGGTCTGCTGGCGGGCCTTAACGCGGTGCTGCAGGTGCGCGAACAGGAGCCCTGGTGCCCACGCCGGGATGAGGCCTATCTGGGTGTGCTGGTCGATGACCTGATCACCACCGGCACTAAAGAGCCCTACCGTATGTTTACCAGCCGCGCCGAATACCGCCTGCTGCTGCGTGAGGATAATGCCGATCTGCGCCTCACCGAGCAGGGGCGCCGATTAGGTTTAGTTCCCGATCACCGCTGGCAGCTATTTGAGCAGAAGCGCGAAGGTATCGAGCAGGAGCGCCAGCGTCTGCGTGATCTCTGGGTGCATCCCAATACCGATGCGGGTGAAGTGGCCGAGAGCCGGTTAGGCACCTCCATTTCGCGGGAGACCCGGGCGCTGGATCTGCTGGCCCGCCCTGAGGTGACCTATGAAGGGTTGTGCCAATTACCCAACTTTGGTGAAGGGGTGAGTGATCCGAAAGTAGCCGAGCAGTTGGAGATCCAGAGCAAATATGCCGGGTATATCGATCGCCAGAAGGCTGAAATCGAGCGCCAGCGGACCAATGAGTCGGTCAAATTGCCGGAGAATTTTGACTACCAGCAGGTGCGCGGACTCTCCGCCGAGGTGTGCGAGAAGCTGATCAAGAGCCGCCCCACCACCATCGGTCAGGCGAGCCGGATTCCGGGGATGACCCCGGCGGCCATCTCCCTGTTGTTGATCCACTTGAAGCGCAAGTCGGCCTGATGATGCCGGGTGATTTAATGGAGCGGTGGAGAGAACAGTTGGCCGATGGGCTGGCCGCGTTACAGATCGACCTGACGGCGGCCCAGCAACAGTTGGCCCTCGATTATCTGGCCTTATTGGTGAAGTGGAACAAGGCCTATAACCTGACGGCGATCCGTGACTCTGCTGAGATGGTGCCGCGCCAGTTGCTGGACAGTTATGCCATTCTGCGGCTGGTCAAGGGCGGGCGAGTGTTGGATGTGGGCACAGGCCCCGGCCTGCCGGGCATACCTTTGGCGATTGCGCTGCCGGATGCTCAGTTCACCCTGCTCGATTCCAACGGTAAGAAGACTCGCTTTGTGCAGCAGGCGGTGCATGAGCTGGGGCTGACCAATGTGGATGTCTGGCGTGGCCGGGTGGAGGATTTCGACCCACCCCGGTTATTCGATACGGTAACCGCCCGCGCCTTTGCCGATCTCACCAAGATGGAGCAACTGACCGCCAGGCTGGTGGTCGAACAGGGCCAGTTATTGGCCATGAAGGGAACGATACCCAGCGAAGAGATTGCGGTGGTTGAAGAGGCGGGCTATACCGTATCCATAGAGCCGCTGTTCGTACCGGACAGCGAGGGTGAGCGCCACGCGATCATACTGACGCGCAATTGAGCAGATCATTGGAGGAGCATGGCATGAAGACCTATCAAGGTGGTTGTCACTGTGGTGCGGTGCGTTTCACCGTGACCTGCGAGCCGATCGAAAAAGGGTTGCGCTGTAACTGCTCCCTCTGCACCCGCAAGGGCGCTATGATGTCGCCGGAGCCGGTGCCTGAAGCCGACTTGCAGATCGAAGCCGATGAAGATGCTTTGGGTCTCTATCAGTTCGGCACGAAGACCGCCCGCCACTTCTTTTGTAAAAGTTGTGGGGTTTACACCTTCCATGAGACGGCCCGTTGGGCGGGTTACTACCGGGTCAATCTCGGTTGTATCGATGATTTGGATGTTTTTGCCTTGGATTATGAACTCTTCGACGGCAAGCATCTGTTGTGATTTTGAGTGGTAAATAGATAGTTAAGATGTGTGTAGCAATCTACCTGGTGTTGATCGGCTTGGCCTTTCTCTATAGCGACGCGTTGATTGAATCGCTGGTGT
Organism: Chromatiales bacterium; assembly: GCA_022360595.1. Lineage (GTDB taxonomy): Bacteria > Pseudomonadota > Gammaproteobacteria > Chromatiales > Chromatiaceae > BM503. Next base: position 658 of record JAKSCN010000286.1, on the reverse strand, counting down.
TGTCCCAAGCGGCTGATGGCCAATCTGCTGTTGCAATGGCCTTGGGCTGGGAGATCGTGCCGGTGCTCTGGCCGCTGTTTCTGTTGGCGATGGTGGTTGCCAGTGCCGGGACCCTGTTTGTCTCGCGCCGCTTGGCTTGCCCCCGGGTAAAGTAGCGGGTCGCATTGAAACCGGATACGACTACAGCTATGCGGAATCTGATCAGTGAGGTGCGCGCCACTATCCCCTTCGGCCTACCGGAGGCGCAGGTCTGCCTCGACAGTTGTCAGGGCTGTTCTCAGAAGTTGCTGGACTATCTGGAGGCTGAGCTGGAGAGCTGGGAGCAGCGCCTGGATGAGGGAATTGTGCCCAACTTCGGTGACCTCAATACCCTGGCCCGCAGCAGCCGAAAGGTCTATCGGGTGCTGCAGAGCAATGGCCTGATTGAGAAGGCTCGTCAGTGACTGTTATTCCATGACAATGCAGTTGCGCCCGTTGGACTTGGCCGCATGGAGCGCTTTGTCGGCGGCTGCCAGTAGCGCCTTACCCTCGCGGTTATCTTCAACCGGGTGAAAGGTGCTGACTCCAAAGCTCATGGTCACCTGCAGGGATTCGCCGTCGATGCTAAAGGGGGTATCGGCAATCGCCTTGCGCACCTGCTCAAACACCGTCGCTGCCT
>JAKSCN010000227.1 GCA_022360595.1 Chromatiales bacterium | reverse complement strand
GGCCACCATCGAAGGCTTCGGCGCCATGGCTGAATACCGGGATCCGGAGACGGGCGGCCATATCAAGCGCACTCAGAATTATGTCAAAGTGCTCGCCCACGCACTGAAGAGCCACCCCCGCTTCCAGGAGAGCCTGGATGAGGCCAGCATTGATCTTATGCACAGAACGGCACCGCTGCACGACATCGGCAAAATCGGTATACCCGATGAGATCCTGCTCAAACCGGGGCGACTCACACGCAGCGAATTTCAGATCATGGAGCAACACACCAAACTGGGTGCGGACGTAATCAACATCATTATGTCCAAGGTCGGCCATACAGACTTTTTGAAAGTGGCGAAAGAGATCATTCTCTGCCACCAAGAGAAGTGGGACGGTACCGGTTATCCACAGCAACTCAAGGGAGAAGAGATCCCTGTATCGGCCAGGCTCATGGCAGTGGCCGATGTGTATGACGCTCTGATCAGCCGCCGGGTCTACAAACCACCCTACTCCCACAAAACCGCCATTCGCATGATCGCTGCTGAAAAGGCCAAGCATTTTGACCCGGATGTCATTGACGCCTTCCTTGCAGTACAGGATCAGTTTCTCGATATCGCCCTGCTGTTCCTCGATGACGAAGAACAACACAAAACCTTACTAAGCGACGACGACCTCACTGCGGTGTAATTTGTCCAACCGTTGATCCACGTCAACTAAAAAAAGACCCACTCACACCGCTGTCATCATAGTTTTATATTCCCGTAACAAATGCGTAGTAATTTAGTGACTGAGTAGTAATTCTCAATCATTCACAGCACCCTGTTGTGGAAGGATGCCCGATGACCAGCACACTGATCTCCTCTTTTTCAGGCCTCTCCAGAAGCAAGCGCCGACAGCGCATAACCCGTGATAACTTAAAACAGTTACTGGAAAAACTGGATGGCAAAGCCGACTATCTGAACAAACAGCTCAAAACCGAGACCGACAAAACCAAGTTGAGCCGTCTGAAAATTGAACTACAAGTCCTCAATGCACAGAGGAACAAAGGGAGCAGCATTCTGAATCAGACATAGTGTTGACGTTAAAGCACTACCGGCCTATCAAATAAACACTACCTCCGTCACCTCAAAGCAGCCTGACACAGATCGTAGTTGGGCTGCATCAGCAATTCCAGCCGCGGTTCATGAATCAGAATCAACGGCTGATCACTATTATCCCGGCACCATGATAGCTACAAAATTACATCGGATGTTCTGTTTCCCATGCGGCATACCCAACAACAACCTATAGGCCACTGTTGCCGAGAAGAAGGGATAAAAGTGCTATATGAAACTGATTCACTGATATAGCTACTAGCGCAGCTCAATACAAAAAGAGATCCACAGAAACGACAAAACCGCCCGAAGGCGGTTTACATAAAGATGGTGGCCAGGGACAGAATCGAACTGCCGACACGGGGATTTTCAGTCCCCTGCTCTACCGACTGAGCTACCTGGCCGTCAACAGAGGGCGTATTAAACCGATCTATGCGGCCAGAGTCAAGTGGTAATTGCCTTTTGGGATTAACTTTGTGGGACGTAACCTTCAGGTTTTTCAGAACCTTCACCAAAGAAGAACTTCTCCATCTGCTCTTCTAAAAACTGACGCGCCTTAGGATCGACTGGCGACAAACGATATTCATTGATCAGCATAGTCTGCTGCTGCATCCACATCTGCCACGCCTCTTTCGAAACATTCTCGAAGATCCGCTTACCCAACTCACCTGGATAGGTTTGACGTTCCAGCCCTTCGGCCTCTTTATTCAGCTTTACGCAGTTGACCATCCGACTCATGCGGACTCTCCTTCATAGTATTGATTCAGTTCATCCAATAACCGCCGTACTGGCGCGGCCAGACCACGGTTATCGCTTTGCTGTGAGTTATACCAGACTCCAGTAGCGGCATCCATCACACAGCTTGTACTGTTATTCAGGACAATATGGACCGGTGTAATCTCTAAATGGTAATGGCTGAAGCTGTGGCGACGCGGTTCCCACAGCATCCAATCGTCACTCTTCTCCCCCAATTTATGACGACACCACGCGGCAATCTCATCTTCTGTGCTGCACTCCGGAAAGCTCCACAGCCCGCCCCAGATGCCACTGGCAGGACGCTGTTCCAGCAGTACAGCACCCTCCTCATCGGTGATCAGTAACATGAAGACCGATTTCACCGGCAGTATCTTTTTCGGCTTTGAACCAGGATAACGGTGAGGATCTCCCTCTGCCCTGGCCTGACAGATAGTCTGCAGTGGACAGTGCTGACAACGCGGGTTACGCCGGGTACAGACACCAGCCCCAAGATCCATCATCGCTTGATTGTAAGCTTGGATATTTCGATCGGGTGTCAACTCCTCAGTTAACGCCCAGAGGCGCTTCAGTACATCGCTTTTCCCGGGCCAACCCGATACTGCGAAACAACGCGCCAATACCCGCTTTACATTGCCATCAAGAATCGGGTGAGCCTGCCCTTTGGAGAAGGAGAGTACCGCGCCCGCCGTGGAGCGACCGATACCCGGCAGCGCCATCACCTGCTCTATATCCTCAGGAAACGCCCCCCTGTGCTGTTCAACGATGGCTACAGCCGCCTTGTGAAGATTGCGTGCCCTGGCGTAGTACCCCAACCCGGACCAATGGTGCAGCACCTCATCCAACTCAGCCGCCGCCAGACTGGCCACATCGGGAAAGCGCTCCATAAAGCGCTGATAGTAGGGAATGACCGTGCTGACCTGGGTCTGCTGTAACATGATCTCCGATACCCACACCCGGTAAGGTGTCGGATTCTGTTGCCAAGGCAGGTCTTTACGACCATGCTCTTGATACCAGTCGATCACACGTTCTGAAAACTGATTCACTGGAGACAGCCCTTTTGGCATCACTTCCTCAAACTATTAGATCACGGACAAGCGCAAATCGATATGCGATACTGCACGCCCTATTACCACTGGAGAACACGGTACTGTGCCGACAAGACGGGTCTCTTTACTATCTGGGCTACTGCTGCTAATTCCAACCCTTAGCGCAGCCTTGACCTTTCCACTACCGCCTGAGGGTAATGATCTGGTTGGCGAAGTGCGCACCATCGCCGCGGTTTATGAGGATACCTTGTCGGATATCGCGCGCCGTAATGATCTCGGTTTTCTGGAGATCACCACCGCCAACCCCGATGTCGACCCCTGGCTGCCTGGAGAAGGGACCAAAGTCGTTTTACCGAGCCGTTTTATCCTACCGCCTGGCCCACGGGAAGGAGTCGTCATCAATCTGGCTGAGTTGCGCCTCTACTACTATCCCGCCAACCGAGCCGAAGTGATTACTCACCCTCTCGGTATTGGCCGTGAAGGCTGGAGCACCCCCACTGGTAAAGCCAAAATTACCGACAAAAAGCACCTCCCGAGTTGGCGTCCACCCGAGTCGATTCGGGCTGAGCACGCAGAAAACGGAGACCCACTACCGGAGCTGGTCAAACCCGGCCCCGATAACCCTCTCGGCGACTATGCACTCTATCTGAGCATGCCTGGTTATCTGCTCCATGGCACCAATAAGCCCTATGGCGTCGGCATGCGGGTCAGCCACGGCTGCATTCGACTCTACCCGGAAGATATCGAGAGCCTGTTCCAACAACTACCCGTCGACACTCCGGTAAACATTATCAACGAGCCCTACAAGGCAGGTTGGCTGAATGGTGAACTCTATGTAGAGGCTCACCCACCGCTGAGTGAACAGCTCGTAGAACAAGGACAAAACCACACGCCAATGGTGCGAGCGATCATCAAAGCATTGAAAGACACCGCCATCAAGCCCGATTGGCAAGCCGTCACTCAAGCAGTCAAAAAGCAGGTAGGCATCCCGTTCCCTATTCCTGTCACTACCCAGTAGTGACTGCCTGACGCGAAACACAACGCATAAAAAAACCCGGCACCTGCAGGGTGCCGGGTTTTTATCGACTGATGTGACACTTATTTGGCCATGGCCTTGTTCATCATACGATCACAGCGCTCGGCGCACTCATCGGCAGCAGCCTGTGCCGCATTGGCCGCCTTCATGGCAGCGCCAGCTTTACGATCCGCGTCTTTGGCAGCCGCCAGCGCAGCATCAGCCGTCTGCTGAGCCTTGGCAATATCAGCCTGCATCTGTTTCAACTGTTCTGTGCTGGCACAGCCACTCAGTAGACCCAAGCTCAGAACCAGTGCTGACAGTTTTACAAGCGTACTTTTTTTCATTTCCCATGCTCCTAGTTGTTAAAGGTAAACCGGTTTATCTGGCGGCGCCCCCGGACAGGTATCCCCCGACGCCATAATAAGGAATCACCCCCTGGGAGACAAATGAATCAGCCACTTTTGCGGTAGATTGCACAAGTTTTTCCCACATATATCAGTTAAAGAGCCCTTTTAGCTTGTCGCCAAGCTGATCCTGCAACTGCTCTTGCACCTTCTGTTTGAGTTCTTGTTTTTTCTCTTCCAATTTTGCTTTTTGGGTGCCGGCCAACACCTGACCCCAATCGATCGCGAATGATGGTGCAGCGAAAGACCCAGTCAGGCGCACTGGGATCGGTACCCCTTTCAAGTCATCCAGGCCTTCACCACCTTGCCCCTTTTCGGTGCTTACGATAACCGGAGTAACCGTATAGTCGAGGGTCTCCGGCACCAGATTG
>JAKSCN010000342.1 GCA_022360595.1 Chromatiales bacterium | reverse complement strand
GGATACGCTTTTTGCCGGTGATAGCGGCAATGATCTGCCGGCTCTTTCCAGTGAGATTCCAGCTGTTTTGGTAGCCAATGCGTCGCCTTCGGTCGCCACAGAAGCTGTTGATGCAGCAAAAGAAGCCGGCAATCAGAAATCACTCTATCTTGCCAAGGGTGGTTTGTTCGGTATGAATGGAAATTACAGTGCCGGTATACTTGAAGGCCTTGCCCATTTTCATCCGGAAACCGTTTCGTGGCTTCGGGGCCAGATATCAGAAATGCCATCGGGGGAGAAGTGAATGAGTGAGCGTGTTCCGGTACTGTTTGGTGAAGTGCTTTTCGATTGTTTCGATGATGGTAGCCGGGTTATGGGGGGCGCTCCTTTTAATGTCGCCTGGCACCTACAGGCTTTCGGTTGTGATCCCTTTTTTATCAGCCGTGTGGGTGATGATCCACTGGGACAAGAGATCTGTGAGACCATGAAGGGCTGGGGAATGACCACAGCCGGGTTGCAAATAGATGCCGCGCATCCGACCGGCGAGGTTAAGGTGCATTTAGTTGAGGGGCAGCCTGGTTTCGACATAGTGTCTGATCGGGCGTTCGATTACATTCAGGGTGATACTATTCCACCAATCTCTCCCTCGCTAATCTATCATGGCAGTCTTGGTCTGAGGATGCCTGATTCTGCCTTTGCGCTGGAAAAGCTGATGCGCGATCATCCTGCGCCGGTTTTTCTGGATGTCAATCTGAGGCCGCCCTGGTGGAAACGGGACAGGCTTGAAGCAGTTCTTGATAAAGCATGCTGGGTGAAGATCAACGACGTTGAGCTGGCAACCCTGATGGATGAATCGGGGGATATACAGGGACAGGCCGCCAGGTTGCTCCAAGGCTATGGCCTTGATTGGGTCATAGTGACCCAGGGTGAGAAAGGTGCCTTCATTATGGATAGGAATGGCGGATTTGCTGAGACTAGCCCCGATGAAACGGTTCCGGTAGTTGATACAGTTGGCGCCGGCGATGCTTTTGCGTCGGTTTGCATACTCGGTTTACTGCACGACTGGCCACTCGCGCTTGTCGTGGAGAGGGCTCAGCAGTTCGCTTCCTTAATAGTGGGCTTGAGGGGGGCAGTCAGCAACGATATCTCATTCTATAAACCTGTGATCGCTCAGTGGCGACTGGAATCCAATAGTTAGTTATGTACGAACAGGTATCACACTCTCTACTGAACGAGATACTGGATGAGCTAAGGCCGGAAATTCGCAGGCAGAATTTGCGCCATTTTTACACCCGGCTGGGGGCTAACTTTTACGCGATTCATTCCCTGTTCTATCACCTGTATGGCCATCGCGATGATTTTAAGGAAAAGATGATTGCGCTGGTTGAGGTCATGGCCAACCGCTACATTGAACGTTCTGACGAACTTGAACGGCTGGACATGGCAAGAGAACAGGATCATAACTGGTTCCTCAGCCAGGAGTGGATCGGGATGGCCTTATATGCAGATGGCTTCGCCGGTGATTTAAAGGGGGTGAAAAAGCGCATTCCCTATCTTCAGGATCTCGGGATCAACATGGTTCATATAATGCCTATGTTGGTATGTCCACAAGGAGCCAGTGATGGCGGCTACGCCGTAAGTAACTTTCGTAAGATCGACCCCAGAATCGGCAAACTTGAGGAACTGGAAGCGCTAGCGGATTACATGCGCAAGCGTGGCATGTTGTTAACCCTGGATGTTGTGGTCAATCATACATCGGACGAGCACGAATGGGCCGAAAAAGCCCGAGAGGGAGAAGAAAAATACCAGAATTACTACTACATATTTCATGATCGGGATGTCCCGGATATGTTTGAAGAAACCATGCCGGAAATTTTCCCGGAAACATCGCCTGGCAATTTTACGTGGGACGAGGTGATGGGAAAATGGGTGATGACTGTCTTCAACAGCAATCAATGGGACCTCAACTACAGTAATCCTCGTGTGTTCATTGAAATGGTTGATGTGATCCTGTTTTGGGCGAACAGGGGAGTGGATATTGTACGGCTTGACGCAGTTGCATTCCTTTGGAAAAAGGTGGGGACTATCTGTCAGAATGAGCGGGAAGCCCATCTTATTCTGCAGATGATGAAAGATTGTTGTCAGGTCACCGCGCCTGGTGTGTTGTTCATTGCCGAAGCGATCGTCGCACCTTCAGAAATTACCAAATATTTTGGTGAAGATGCAATCATTGCCAAAGAGTGCGAAATTGCTTACAACGCTACGTTCATGGCGCTGTTGTGGGATGCCATTGCAACAAAAAACTGCAACTTGCTTAACCAGGGTATACTTAATCTCCCCAGCAAACTGGATCGCGCTACCTGGCTTAACTACATCCGTTGTCACGATGATATCGGTTTGGGGTTTGATGACTCAGATATTGAGCGAGCGGGTTATGAGCCATTCGCTCATCGGCATTTTCTCCTCGAGTACTTAACCGGAAAATACGAGGATTCCGATGCTCGTGGCCAGCCTTTTGGCAGGAACGAAAAGACAGGAGATGCCCGCATTTCCGGTTCCCTCGCGTCACTGGTTGGCCTTGAGGCCGCCCTGGAACATGGAGATGAAGAAGCAACTGAACGGGCTATAAAGAGAATTCTGTTGCTGCACGGTATGATTTTTTCTTTCGGCGGTATTCCCTTACTGTACTATGGTGATGAGATCGGTACGCTTAACGACTGTAGTTTTTTGGAGGACGAAAATAGGGCCAACGATAATCGCTGGATGCACCGACCGAAAATTGACTGGAATAAGGCAGAGCGTCGTCTGCATAGAGGCACTATTGAGCAGAAAATATTTGATGGTTTGAAAAAACAGATCAGTGTTCGTAAAACTATCCCGGCCTTTGCTGACTTCAACAACCGGGAACAACTCACAGTTGACAACGAGCACCTGTTTGTCTTTTTACGCAGCCATCCTGAAGGAACCAATGGAGCTGTGCTGGTCGTGGCCAATTTCGACGACCGACCGCAATACCTCGATCTTGCCATTCTTGGCAACCGAGGGCAGTTTCAGTTCAGCCAACCTCAGGACCTGGTTAGCGGTGAAAAACCGTCCATGTTCAAGGAGCAGCTTGTAATTCCCCCGTTTCGCTTCTACTGGCTTACGGACCAGTCCGCGCTAGGGTTTGTTTGAGCAAGTTAGTGTTATAGGTGACAGTTGCTTAAATAATCGCCTACTATTGACCTTAGAGTGGTTTCTAGAGCTGGTATGTTACGCTGCATTACTTGTTGCGATTATCGCAGGTGCTGCTTGCCAGAATACAGAAGCTGTCCAGATGATTTTGAATTTCCAGTGCACAGTTTAACCGCATATGGGTCACCTTATGTCGAATAAAGCTAAAATACAGATTACTTTTTTAGTCTTCTTGTTTTTTGTTAGTGGTATTTATGCCAAAACGCAAGAAAATGAAAATAGTTCAAATAAACAGAATCAGATTGATGCGCCTTTATATAAGCCATTTATAGAGAGATATATACTTGATGAGCTGAAATTGTTACGACAGGATCAACAAATGCTCAGGGCGGAAGTATCTGAAAGGGTGGCCGCAGCGAAGTTGGATGCTTCTGATAGGGCAATCAGATATACGGCGGATACAACAAATAATATTTTTTATATTATAACGGCTTCCGCGTCGGTCTTGGTCTTATTGGGGTGGAGGTCATTAAGAGACGTCAAAAATAATATAGAAACCATTACGTCAGAAAAAGTATCGCATCTAACCAATGAATATGAAAAGAGACTCAACGAAATAGAGGAAAAAATAAAAATTCGATCTGAGCAAATTATTATCGCTCAAGAAGAGATATCAAAATCAAATCTAATACATTCATTGTGGATGCGTGCAGGTCTTGAAAAAAGTGATCAGGAGAAGATTAATATTTATGATCAGATTCTTGAAATCAAGCCTGATGATACAGAGGCTTTAACTTATAAAGCAGATGCATTGCTAGATATTGGTGAAATAAAGTGGGCATTATCACTAGCTGACCAAGCAGTTGAACAAGATGAAAAGTATGCTTTGGCCTATTGGCAAAGAGCCTGTGCTAAAGCTGAACTTGGAAGACAGAGCGAAGCGATTGAAGATGTAAAAGTCGCTATTCAGCTTTCAGAAACATTAGTAGAAGAGGTTGAGAACGAAAAGTTTTTTGAAAGTTTAAAGTCGAGCCAAGCATTTAGAGAAATGGTAAATATGTAAGAATGTAGGTCCTAGATCATCGTTTTCTGCATAAATATACAGTAGGCATTAAGCATCAACATGGTCTATCTCCCAAAGTTTTTTGGTGCTGATTGAATTTTGTTTTTATCAACCCATCCGATAAATCGAATTTCATCGGTTCAATTCAACCAGTACTAAGCCGTGGAGTTTTTGCTTATTTCTGTACTATTCGGCCCTCAATGTGTGCAGTGGAGGATGGACCACCAGCGGGTAGGTGGCGATGATGCCGGCAATGCCTATGCCTACAGCACCACCCACTGTGCCGACTATCCAGATCCAGGGGTTGAGCTGGTAATCGAGCCCAAACAGCTCGGTGGAGATGCCCCAGCCGGTGATAGTGGCGCAGAAGCTGGCGAGCAAGCCGGCCAGTAGTCCCAGGATGACAAACTCGACAGTGACTGACTTTAGCAGCCGCTCGCGCTGTACACCCAAGGTGCGCAATATGGCCGACTCCTGACGGCGGATGTCTCGGCTGGCCTGGATGCCGGCATAGAGCACCAGCAGACCGGCGATCAGGGTGAATACAAAGACGTATTCAACCGCCATGGTGCCGCGAGCGATAATCTCGCGTACCTGATTCATCAGGCTGCTGACATCGATCAGAGTCACGGAGGGGAACTGTTTGACCAGATTGGCCAGTTTCTTTTCACCACCATTAGGCAGATAGAAGCTGGTGATGTAGGTGGAGGGGTAGCTCTGGAGCATGCCCGGTGTGCCGATTATGAAGAAGTTGGGCTGAAAAGAGTCCCAATGTACTTGGCGCAGGTTGGAGACTTTGCCCTCGATAGTCACACCGGCCAGGTTGAAACTGAGTTGATCACCGAGACTGATGCCCAGTGTCTGGGCAATGCCTTCCTCGACCGAGAAGAGCTGCGCCTGGCGTTGCTCTTCACTCCACCACTCACCCTGGAGAAGGGCGTTGTGGTTCTGCATTTCGGCTGCCCAGGAGAGATTGAATTCACGGTTGACCAGTCGGCGTGAGCGCGGGTCGGAGTAGTCGTTGGGGGAGATGCCATTGCCGTTAATCTGGGTCAGGCGTGCCCGTAGCATGGGGTAGAGGCTACCATTATTCAGCGCCTGTTCAGCGAGGTAGTTGCCCAACGCCTCGACCTCTTGAGGTTG
>JAKSCN010000110.1 GCA_022360595.1 Chromatiales bacterium | reverse complement strand
GGTTTCAGTTGCTGATCTTAGTAGTAGAAAGTATGGACACAACACTAAGAAATTGGTTAAAAAAGCGATCAAGTTTGGGTTGTCTATTGATGGCGTGCAGAAGCGGGAAATTATCTCTTTGCAAGGCGCAATTTTAGACCGCTATATTGAAACTGGTTTTCGTACCGTTCTAACACCAGAAGCACTATATAGTCTCTGCGCTCATCTGAATAGCGAAATAGGGGCTGTAATATATGAAAAAGAAGGTATTACTCGTCCACTTTCAGCTCTGTAATATGTGATTGTTTTATTATCTGTTTCTTATCTCAGATTGCTAAAAAATTATTAGATTAAAAAGAGGCTAAAAGCAATTCAGAGACTAGAAAAAGTGGCTAATTGATTGTTTTTATTTGGTCGGAGTGAGAGGATTCGAACCTCCGACCCCTGCCTCCCGAAGGCAGTGCTCTACCAGGCTGAGCTACACTCCGATTTGATTCGCGTTTGCGAGTTGTCAGTTTTTGCGTGCTACTGAGAAGTCTGCGATGGCGGCGAGGGCATCCCGGTAAGGTGATTCGGGGAGTACTTCAAGCGCCTTTTTAGCTTTGTCGGCTTCTTCTTTAGCGGCCTGGGAAGTGTACTCAATAGCGTCGGTCGATTCAATCGCTTCCATGACCACGTCGATGTGTTCACGGCCCCCTTTTTCGATTGCCTCCCGCAGTGCTGCCTGCTGTTCCGGGGTGCCGGTCTGCATGGCGCGGATGACGGGTAGTGTTGGTTTCCCTTCGGCCAGGTCGTCACCGATGTTTTTACCGATATCCTCGCCCGATGAACTGTAATCGAGGGCGTCATCGATAATCTGAAAGGCGATACCCAGGTGCAGGCCGTAGGCAGCCAGAGCGGCCTCCTCTTCGCTGCTGCTGTTGCAGAGTACTGCGCCGAGTTGAGCGCCCGCCTCAAACAGGGTGGCGGTTTTGCGCAGGATCACTTCGCGGTATTTGGCCTCGTCTGTGTCCGGGTCGTTGCAGTTGAGTAGCTGTAGTACTTCGCCTTCCGCAATACGGTTTGTGGCGTGGGAGAGGATCTCCATCACCCGCATTTTGTCTACCGCCACCATCATTTCGAAGGCGCGGGAGTAGAGGAAGTCACCCACCAGCACGCTGGCGGCGTTGCCCCAGACGGCGTTGGCGGTCTCGCGGCTGCGGCGCATGTCCGATTCGTCGACCACATCGTCGTGCAGCAGTGTGGCGGTGTGGATGAATTCGATCACTGCCGCCAGGTCGACATGTTGATCTTCTTGATAACCCAAAGCGCGGGCGGCCAGCAGGACGATCATCGGACGCAGCCGTTTGCCACCGCTGTTGACGATGTAGTGGCCAATCTGGTTAATCAGCACCACATCGGAGCTGAGGCGGTCGATAATCAGCGAGTTGACGCTATCCATGTCATCGGCGATCAGCTCACGTATTGCGTTGATGTTCATCGATTCCTCTACAGCTCTCATAAACGGTTATCATATAAGGAATGGCGCATGCTAGGAGGCCGTATACCGACTGTCAAGTTAGACCACAAAGCAAGTTCACTATGAATAGCAGTTTTTTCTACAATTGGGTTTGACCTGGATCGGGTTCGACGGTAGAATTCCGCCTCTTTCGTTGACGCATAATGGGTTTTGCGTCAATAACAACGGATTTTTTGCGGAGATTTGGTATGTATGCCGTAATTCAGACCGGGGGTAAGCAGTACCGGGTTTCCGAAGGTGACACCCTGAAAGTCGAAAAGCTCGGTGCCGATGAAGGCGCCTCTGTCGAGCTCGACAAGGTATTGTTGGTCGCCGACGGTGACGATATTAAAGTGGGGACCCCATATGTAGACGGCGGTAAGGTAACGGCTACCGTCAAGTCTCACGGCCGGGGCAAGAAAGTTAACATCATCAAGTTCAAAAGACGTAAGCATCACATGAAGCGTCAGGGTCACCGTCAGTGGTACACCGAACTTGAGATCACTGGAATCAGCGCTAGCTGAAAGGCAGGTTAGGTCATGGCTCATAAGAAAGCAGGCGGTAGTACTCGTAACGGCCGCGATTCAGAATCCAAACGGTTGGGTGTGAAGGCTTACGGTGGTCAGACTGTCACTGCCGGCAGCATTATCGTGCGTCAGCGCGGCACCCGTTTTCACGACGGCGTGAACGTTGGTTGCGGTAAAGACCACACGCTGTTCGCTAAAGTCGACGGCGTTGTAAAGTTTGAAGTCAAAGGCCCAAAGAACCGCAAATATGTGAGCGTGGTTCCGGCCTGATCGCGCCAAAAAGCTACACACGCAAGGGCCTCGTCAGATGACGGGGCTTTTTGCGTTATAGATCGGTAATTTCTCTACGGAGCGGACAGCACCATGAAATTTGTTGATGAAGCAACAATCCATGTCGAGGCGGGCAATGGGGGTAATGGTTGTGTTAGTTTTCGTCGTGAGAAATATATTCCTAAGGGTGGGCCTGATGGTGGCGACGGCGGTGATGGCGGTAGCGTCTATCTGGTCGCCGATTCGGGTTTGAATACCCTGGTCGATTTTCGCCATAAGCGACGTCATCGCGCCGAGCATGGCCAGCAGGGCATGGGGCGCAACTGTACCGGTAAAAGCGGTAATGATCTCTATGTCAAAGTGCCCATCGGCACCCGCGTGACCGATGTCGAGACCGAAGAGGTGATCGGCGAGGTGCTTAAGCACGGTCAGGAGTTGCTGGTTGCCAAGGGTGGCTTCCATGGTATCGGTAACGCCCGTTTCAAGAGCAGCACTAATCGAACGCCGCGCCAATTTACACCGGGTACGCCGGGTGAGCGCCGTCAACTGTTGATGGAGTTGATACTGTTGGCGGATGTGGGTTTGCTGGGTATGCCCAATGCCGGTAAATCGAGCTTTATCACTAAGGTGTCTAGCGCCCGCCCAAAGATTGCCGATTACCCTTTTACTACGCTCTATCCCAATCTCGGTGTGGTGCGTGTGGGTGCCGAGCGCAGTTTTGTGGTGGCCGATATTCCCGGTGTGATCGAGGGAGCAGCCGAGGGTGCCGGGCTGGGTATCCAGTTTCTGAAGCATCTGGATAGAACGCGTCTGCTGCTCCATCTGGTTGATATTGCCCCAATGGATGAATCCATTGAGCCAGCCGATGAGGTAAAGCGGATTGTTGCGGAGCTGACAAAATACAGCCCTGAGCTGGCCGAGCGCGAGCGCTGGTTGGTGATCAACAAGAGCGATCTGTTGCTGGAGGATGAGCTGGAGGAGGCCAAAGCACGTCTGCTGGAGGCGCTAGACTGGCAAGGGCCGGTATTCACCATCTCCGCCTTGACCGGTGATGGAACAGAGCAGTTGCTCTATGCGTTGATGGATCGGCTGGAAGAGCTGAAGGCTGAGGATGATCCGCTGGCCACAGATGGGCCTGAAGAGGATGATGAGCCTTGGGATCCGCTAAAGGTGTGATGGCATGATCATGGCGCGTGACAAGTTACCCGCAACCCGACGCTGGGTCGTCAAGATCGGTAGTGCCTTGTTGACTGCCGATGGCAAGGGGTTGGCGCGTGAGGCGCTCTCTGGCTGGGTTGAACAGATGGCGTCGTTGGTGCTGAGTGGGCATCAATTGGTGTTGGTCTCATCGGGTGCGGTGGCTGAAGGGATGAGCCGCATGGGGTGGCAGCGCCGTCCTACTACGATCCATGAGCTGCAGGCGGCCGCCGCCATCGGTCAGATGGGGTTGGTGCGGGCTTACGAGACCTGTTTTCAGAAGCACGGCCTGCATACCGCTCAGGTGCTGCTGACTCATGATGATTTGACTGACCGGGTGCGCTATCTGAACGCCCGTAGCACTCTGCGTACGCTGATCCAGCTCGGTGTGGTGCCGGTTGTTAATGAGAACGATACGGTTGCCAATGATGAGCTGCGTTTTGGTGATAACGATACCCTGGCGGCGATGGTGGCCAATCTGGTCGAGGCCGACCTGTTGGTGCTGTTGACTGATCAGAACGGTCTCTATGATGCCGATCCCCGTCATAATCCCAGTGCACGCCTGATCACTGAGAGCAGGGTGGATAACGCACTGCTGGATGAGGTGGCGGGTGATAGCGGTAGCGGTCTGGGGCGTGGTGGTATGCAGACCAAGGTGCGTGCGTCACGGTTGGCGGCGCGTTCAGGTACGGCTACGGTGATTGCGCCGGGTAAAGGTGAAAATATTCTGACCCGTATTGCCGAAGGTGAATCGCTGGGAACCTTACTGGTACCCACCCAGGGGCCGGAGGCGGCCCGCAAGCGCTGGTTGGCTGGACATATGAAGGTGCGTGGTCGTCTGGTGCTCGATCAGGGGGCGGTGCGGGTGCTACGCGAATCGGGGAGAAGTCTGCTGGCAGTGGGTGTAAAACAGGTCAGTGGTCACTTCTCGCGGGGTGAGGTGGTCTCTTGTGTTGATGAAGTCGGCCGGGAAGTGGCGCGCGGGCTGGTTAACTATAATGCGGTTGAGTCAGCGAAAATCGCCGGGCAGCCATCTTCACGGATTGAGGAGATCATCGGCTATGTGGATGAAGAGGAGCTGATTCACCGGGATAATTTGGTATTGGTGTGATTCTTTAGAGGCTTTGGCTCCAGCTTCAGGCAAATTTACAGGCATAAAAAAACCGGCTTTTGGCCGGTTTTTCATTACGCAGATACTGTTGTTTACAGCGCTTTGATCTGCGTATTCAGGCGGCTCTTATGACGAGCGGCCTTGTTCTTGTGGATAAGGCCATTGTTCGCCGCGCGGTCGATAACCGGTACAGCCTGCTTGAAAGCTTCGGCAGCGCCTTCCTTGTCACCAGCAGCAACCGCATTTACTACCTTTTTCAGGTAGGTGCGCATGTTGCTGCGGCGAGACGCATTGTGCTGACGATGCTTTTCGGCCTGGCGTGCGCGTTTACGGGCTTGTGCTGAGTTTGCCAAGGTCTGTCTCCCAAATAAATCTGTCTTAAAGCTCTAAAGAGCGCGGTATTTTGATGGCTTAGTCCCGGCTTGTCAACAGTATGTTGTCTCTAAATTGCCCTTTGAACAGGATTTTAGGTCTATAATGCACCCTTTTTCAGCCCGGAGCGGGTGTCGGCAGCGGGGAAGAGTCGTAGCGTATGTTCAAATCTTTTGCCAAGGTTGGCTCGAATACTATGGTTTCGCGGGTGCTCGGGTTCATCCGGGATCTGGTTTTAGCCCATGTGTTTGGCGCTAATGCCGGGACAGATGCCTTTTTTGTTGCCTTCAAAATCCCCAACTTTCTCCGTCGCCTATTTGCTGAAGGGGCCTTCTCGGTCGCTTTTGTGCCAGTGTTGACGGAGTACATGGAGAAGCGTGCCTTTGAGGATCTGAAACGCTTCGTTGATTATGTGGCGGGAACATTGGGGGCGGTGCTGCTTGCGGTGACTATCGTTGGTGTGTTGGCTGCACCGCTGGTTGTGATGCTGTTTGCTCCCGGTTTTTATGATAACGAGGGGAAGATTGAGTTGGCTGCAGATATGTTGCGCCTCACCTTCCCTTATCTGCTGTTTATCTCGCTAACCGCTTTTGCCGGTGGAATTCTTAACGCTCATAACCGCTTTGGCGTGCCGGCTTTCACGCCGGTGCTGCTTAATGTCTCATTGATCAGCTGCGCGCTTTGGCTAGCGCCCCAGATGGAGCGCCCCGTGATGGCTCTGGCCTGGGGGGTGTTGCTGGCTGGTATTGTCCAGTTTCTTTTTCAAATCCCTTTTTTGAAGCAGCTCAAACTGTTGCCACGGCCTCAGTTTAAGCCGAAAGACCCTGGGGTGCAGCGCATTCTCAAGCTGATGGTGCCGGCGCTGTTTGGTGTCTCTGTTACCCAGCTTAATCTGCTGTTGGATACATTGATTGCCTCGTTTCTGGTTGATGGAAGTATCTCCTGGCTCTATTACTCT
Source organism: Chromatiales bacterium (assembly GCA_022360595.1). Classification (GTDB taxonomy): domain Bacteria; phylum Pseudomonadota; class Gammaproteobacteria; order Chromatiales; family Chromatiaceae; genus BM503. The sequence goes on along the minus strand of JAKSCN010000110.1, from coordinate 109 downwards.
GATCGGTTGATGGAGTTCCCTTTAGGCGTGCTGGGTGTTGCGTTAGGTACGGTGATTCTGCCCAATTTGTCGAAAAAGCATGCCAATGATGCGCCGGAGACATTTTCTC
>JAKSCN010000263.1 GCA_022360595.1 Chromatiales bacterium | reverse complement strand
GAAGATAATCTCGGCAACTACCCGCTACAGCTAAGGGCACAGCTACCCGTCATTGCCAAGCGCAGCCGTAATCAGGAGGCCCGCCTGCTGTTCACCGGGCAAAAGGCGTTGCCGGGCAGCAGCGGCCGAATCATCTGGTCCAGCGCCATCCCCCATCTACCGGCCGATATTCCCGTACGGCGGGGTGATCAGATAGGTGTGTTTATGCCAAACGGTGGCAAAGCGGAGTTTCTCCCCATCAACAATGCGCTTGAGGGACAACCCTCTGCCGTCGAGCTGCCCACTGAAATCGACATCATTATCGAGGGTCGCCAGGGCCTCGACCATGGCGCCCCCATTGAGGTCAGTAACTGATGCTGAAGCGGTTGTTCGCCAATCACGTACTGGCCAACCTCACCTTTGCGCTAGTACTGTTGATCGGCTTCCTCTCTTACGGCCTGATGCCCCGCGAGCAGGACCCCACCATCAACTTCAACTGGATCGATATCACCACCGTGCTGCCCGGCGCCAGCGCGGGTGATGTAGAGCGGCAGGTCACCGAGGTGATCGAGCGCAAGATCCGGCGAGTATCCGATATCCGCTTTGTCTCCAGTGTCAGCCGCGAAGGTATCTCCAGCATCCTGGTGCGGTTCGAGGATATTGAACCTCAGGTATTCGACAAACGCACCACCGATCTGCGCCGCGAGGTGCAGAACGCCGAGGATGAACTGCCGGATGAGGCCAGCACCCCGTTCGTCTTTGAGATCACCACCGCCAACGCCTTCCCGACAGCCACCATTGCGGTAGTCGGCAGCGCCGACGACGAAAACCTGCGTCGTCAGGCTGAGAATGTGAAAAAAGACCTGGAGCGCATCAAAGGTGTGGACAGGATTCTGGAGACGGCGCTGCACGACCCTGAACTGCAGATCAATTTTCTTCCCGAACGCCTGGAGGCAGCAGGTGTTCGCCCCTCACAACTGGCGGACACCATTGCCCGCAACTTCGTCGACCTCTCCGCCGGACGGTCCCGGCTCAATGATCAGAACTGGCTGGTGCGCACCGTGGGCAAAGATAGTGATCCCAGCTACCTGGCCAAACTCCCTGTATTGGGCGCCAATGGCGAAATCGCACTGGGTGAACTGGCCGAAGTGGTGCGAGCCCGAGAGAAGGCCGATCGCGCAGTACGCTATAACAACCGACCCGCAGTGATGCTGGCCACCACCAAGAAGGAGAACGCCAATACCCTGGAGCTGGTGGAACGGATCAGCGAATACATCGATGAGCGCAACCGGTTCAGTGACCAGACCGGCGTCGATGTGATACTGATCGATGATCAGACGGAGATCACCCGCAACGCCCTGGACATTATGCAGACCAACGCCCTACTGGGCCTGCTGATGGTCCTGCTGGTCACTTGGCTGTTTCTCGGCACCGGTATCTCGCTGCTGACCACCATCGGCATCCCCTTCATTCTGGCCGGCACCTTCTGGACCCTCAGCAGTATCGGTCAGACACTGAACGTCAGTGTACTGCTGGGGGTTGTTATCAGCTTAGGCATGCTGGTGGATGACGCCGTGGTGGTGGTCGAATCGATCTACTATCGACTGCAGCGCGGCAGCGAAGCGCTCAGCGCCACCCTGGGAGCCCTGAAAGAGGTGGTCGCCCCAGTTACTACCGCCGTGCTCACGACCATGGCCGCCTTCCTGCCGCTGATGTTGCTACCGGGCATTCTCGGCAAGTTCATGCTGATCATCCCGTTGGTGGTGACCATCGCACTGGCAGTCAGTCTGGTGGAGGCCTACTGGATGCTGCCTACCCATATTCTAGGGGCGAGAATCAATTTTGACCGGCCATCGCGAACCCATAAAGCCCGGGTCACAGCACTGCACTGGATACGCGTCAAGTATACCCGCCTGCTGATTCGTGCCATGCGCTATCCGAGGCGCATCTTGCTGATTATTGTTTTCATGTTTGCCACAGCGCTGTATGCCACTTTGAATGGCGCGGTAAAAATGGACTTCTTCGCCTCTGATCCGATACGTCTCTTCTACGTCAACCTGGAGATGCCGGCGGGAACACCGTTGGATGTCACCCTGCAGAAGGTGCTGGAGGTGGAGGAGCGCGTGCGCAGTCAGGTCGAACCGGGCGAGGTGCGCAATATCCTCAGCTATTCCGGCCAGATGTTTACCGAAACAGCCCCCTTCTTTGGCGACCATTATGGCCAGGTGATGGTGGCACTCAACCCCGAGAGCGATGGGCTACGCAGTGTGGATGAGATGATCGAGTCGATGCGCGAGACCATCGTCAGCACCCCTGGCCCCAGCAAAATCACCTTTCTGCGCCTGGCGGGTGGTCCGCCCACCGCCAAACCGATCATCATCAAAGTGCGCGGTGACGAGACCGAGCAGATACGCCGCGCCGTAGTCGACTTGAAACAGATCATGCGCCAGAACCCGGCCATTCGCGACATCACTGACGACGACAGCCAAGGGCAAATGTCACTGAGTCTGAAAGTTAATCAGGATGCCGCACGCCGAGCCGGCATCTCCCCGGCCGAAGTGACCCGCACCGTGCGACTGCTGGTCGACGGCGAGGTGGTGGCCAAGATGCAAGATCGTGGTGAAGAGCTGGAGGTTCGTGTGCGGGCCAAGCCGGCAGTACTCACCAATATCCATGCCAGCAGCAACTTCACCCTTCCGCTGGAGGGGGGTGGGCGAATGCCGCTAAGCGAACTGGTGGAGAGCAAAATTGAGCCCTCACTCGGCAATATTCGACACTGCAACTTCCGCCGTACCATCACCGTCGAGGCGGATATCGACAAAGCGTTGACCGACACGGTCAAGGCCAATGCCGCTATTTTGGACGGCTGGGAGAAGATCCACAGCAACTACCCAACCATCGACCTCGACTTTTCAGGGGAGCTGGATGATATCCAGGAGAGCCTGGACTCGATTCTGGTGCTGTTCCTGTTCGGCATCGGCCTGATGTATATGATTCTCGGTACCCAGTTCAAGAGCTATTTCCAACCGCTGATGATCCTGGTTACCGTCCCGATGGCCTTCACCGGTGTGGTTGTTGGGTTACTGATCACCGGCAACCCACTCAGCCTGTTCACTATGTACGGTGTGGTGGCGCTGGCGGGTATCGCGGTAAACGCTGCGATTGTGCTGATCAGTGCCGCCAACGCACGCCTCAACAACGGTATGAGCGTGTTGCACGCCACTATTTACGCAGCGCGGCGACGGGTAATTCCGATCATGATCACCACCCTAACCACCATCGCCGGTCTCTTCTCACTGGCAACCGGGCTGGGGGGCCACTCACTGATCTGGAGTCCCGTAGCTACCGCCATTGTCTGGGGGCTGGCCCTCTCGTCCATATTGACCCTTTTCGTGATTCCGTTACTCTATCGTATTTTTATGGGTAGCCGTGTTGCCACTACCCGACGTCAGCGGAATATCCTTTGAGCAGTAACTCCTTACGCCTGCAGCTAACCGTCTTTGCGTTAGTGGCAGCCTCATTTACCAACGTCTACATCACCCAGCCGGTGCTGCCTGTGCTCCAACATGAGTTTGGCGCCGCCCCCGCCACCGTATCCTACTCAGTGGCCGCGGTCATTCTGGGGATTGCTTTAGCCAATCTGCCCTTTGGTGCGGCAGTCGACCGCTATCCGATCCGCCCCATTATTCTGCTCGGCAGCCTGGCCGTGGCCACGGCCAATGTGATCTGCGCAACCACCGACAACCTCTGGGTACTGATCAGCGCCCGCTTTGTGCAGGGGCTATTCATTCCGGCCATGACCACTTGTGTCGCCGCCTATCTCTCCAAGACACTGCCGGCTGAACGGCTTAATGTGATTATGGGCTCTTATATTTCGGCGACAGTGCTTGGTGGGTTGGGCGGACGCCTGCTGGGCGGCTGGATTCACCCGCCCCTGCACTGGCGCTACGCCTTCATCTCCGCGGCGGTACTGATTCTGATCTCCAGCATAGTGGCACTTAAGACGCTCCCAAAAAAGACGATTCAACCCTCGCAGTCCCACGAGCACGGCGGCTACTTGCGGCTGTTGAAGCGCTGGGAGCTGGTGCGCATCTACCTGACCGCGTCGGGTAGCTTTTTCATATTCTCATCGGTGTTCAACTTTCTGCCCTTCAAGCTGAGCGCCGACCCGTTCAACTTTCCGACCGAGCTGATCACCCTGCTCTATACCACCTATATCATGGGGATCTTCCTCGGCCCGGTGTCGGGGCGTTTCAGCAACCGCTTCGGCAACGGCCCCATTCTGTTGATCGGCACGGGACTTCTTGCTCTAGCGCTGGTGTTGGTCTCGCTGCCCTCCCTGGTCTCGGTAATCGCCGGCCTGCTGATTCTCTGCACCGGTTTTTTCTCGGTGCATGCCGCGGCGGTCGGCTCACTGAATCGCAAAGTGAACAGCGGCCAGGGGCGCGCCAACGCCCTCTATGTGCTCTTCTACTACCTGGGTGGCTGGATCGGTATCTCCATCTGCGGCCTGATGCTGCAGCAGTTTCAGTGGCAGGGTGTCGTACTGACCTGCGCGGTGCTATTGCCGGTACTGCTCAGCGCCGGTTTTTCCGAACTACGGCATAAAAATAGTTAATTACCACTATAATTTTTCTGATTTCGATCAATTACAATAAGTCCCCGATCCGGCACCATGCCGCCGAGTTGGGTCTATGCTTAACGGCATGACCCACGAGGGCCGTTAACAGGCCCTAGCACCCAGCGACAACAGGGGTAATCTCCCCGCATAACCATATCTAGGGTGCAGCAATTTTGTGGATCATCGCAGTACCGATGGCAGTCTCCGCAAACAATACAAACCATCAAAGGATACGAGATATGAGAATCGACAAAACCTGTACGGGTGCGGCCGCGCTGTCCGCGGCCCTGCTCATCAGCAGCCCACCAGTCTCCGCCTGGACCGATAAAATCAGCGAGAACGCTGACCAAAACAGCGCCTGCAAATATGAACCGGGCGCCCAATGCACCTCTGCCATCAGAATCGGTGCACAGCTTGCGGGCGTGAATATGGAGGGGGCCTCCATGGAGAAAATGCGCCTCGACAAGGCCAACCTGCAGGGGGCCAATCTTTCTAGCGCCATCATGCAACTGGTCAATCTCAAAGAGGCCAATCTGATGCTGAGCAACCTACAGAACGCGCACTTACACGCGGCGAACCTACAACAGGCTAACTTGATGATGGCCAACCTGAGCAAGGTCAATCTGGTCGATGCCAACCTGAGCGGCGCCAATCTGCGTGGCGCCAACCTGCAAGGCGCGATCCTGACACAAGCCAACTTCACCGGCGCCACCTGGACCGATGGCCGGGTCTGCGCAGAAGGCTCTATTGGCAAATGCCTCTAATCAACCTGATCACTGAGTAGCCTACAGGACCACCCGGTTCTGTAGGCAATGACTATATCGCAACCTTAAATCTAAAGTTTCAGGCCCACGAGGGACTATTAACAATCATTTTGAACGCAAGTACTGAAGCCAAATCCCTAACCCCCCCCCCCCCAAAACTGTGACACAGCTAAAAAAATGCTAAATGCATCTACCGCATAATGGCCCGCCATAGCGGCTGTGTTACCCCAACATCGCCCCAAAAGTATTCAAGGATTCTAGCAGTAACAAGGAGGTTGCCATGCCTGGTAAACCCGCCGCCCGCCTGGGCGACAAGGCCGCCAAAGGCCTGATTGTTCAAGGTTCCGCCACGGTCCTGATCGGCAGCGCCGGGGGGGTAGCCTGCTCGGTCTGCCCCGGCGGCATGGCCGTGGGCTCACCGGTCAACCCCGCTCTTGGGGCCAAGATATTGGTGGGCG
>JAKSCN010000533.1 GCA_022360595.1 Chromatiales bacterium | reverse complement strand
TGGACATGGTTGTTGTTAATTCCCTCAACTAGGCTCCCTTATAGATCGTATTTGTATGCATTCCACTGCTCCAAAAGAGGAGAGAGGGCCAAAAGAACATGTCTGATGCTTTAGCAATACAGACATAAGGAAAGAGATCATGAAAATGCCAATGTCATTGATTCGATTTATTACCTTAACCACAGCACTGTTGGGTTTATCACTGCTATACGCCACCTCAGCCATGGCGGCGGAGATGATTGAAGGGCGCTTAAACGGTCTGGAGTGTGCCGCGCACGGTGAGCAGTGCCCGACAGATCGTCTGGACCCGCATATCGCACTTGAGCGCGACTTTGTTGTGCAGGTAGGTGATAAGTACTACTTCATTACCAATCTCGATCGAGCGGTAAAAGCCCGCCATGCCCTTAAGATGGTTCGCGTGAAAGGTAAAATGAGCAAAATGTTCGATGCGATTCAGGCTAGCGAACTGTGGGTAAAAGAAGATGGCGACTATCGTTTGACATGGAGTCTGGCCATGGAGGCTGAAGAGCGACGCCGGTTATTCGGCACTGGACCGGCCGACGGTAGCGTGCAGTAATCGCTCTAATCGATTAGACGCAGTCTCTATAACACTATATAAGGCGTAGCTATGGGAAGACAGGTAGCTGCGCCTTATTAATTGGCTTTATTACTGGCGCCCAACGCAGGCAGCGGAGTGTTGTTGATGCTTTTTCCAAGGCGTGCCGGTTTGCACACTGAATATGAGGGAAGAGTGTCCCTGGGAGGGGAGTAAGAGATCAATGATGTTTATTCAATGAGATGAACTTATGCAGAGAGTAGATGTGTCATGTATTCAAACCAATAGGGTTTCACCGCACGCGTTTATAGTTGCCTCTATTTTGTTGTTTTTAATTTTCTACACATCAAATAGCGCAGCAAAACAGTATACCCATAACAAGGCGCGGTTATATGAGCTGCATAATGTTCAAGAGGCGGTTTTAGCCAAGGATTTCAATTTGCCCGATGTCAATGGCAACAGTCATATGCTGTCAAGTTATAAAGGAAGAGTAGTTGTTATCAATTTCTGGGCTACTTGGTGTATACCCTGTCGCAAAGAGATGCCGGCCCTGGAAAATGCGTGGCAACAGCTCAAAAGCCATGATGTTGTGTTTCTGGCGATCGCCATGAATGATGAGGCCGCTTCCATCAAAAGATTCCTGGAAAAAACAGCGGTTACCTTTCCGATACCCTTGGATGGCGATGGTCAAGTTGCAAACCAGTGGCGGGTAACGGGTATTCCGGTTACCTTTATCCTCGATAAGGCCGGACGGATTATCTACCGGGAGACAGGTGTCAGGGAGTGGGACAGCGCACAGATTGTAGACAAGATCGTTGCGCTGGGGGCAGAGTAGTCGAGAGCCTGGATTTTCACCGTGCCTTCTTCAATAATGGCCGAACAATTACATTGAGTAGGAACATTCGATGCCATTCTTGAAGATACATACCAATCAGTCTCTTGATGAGGCTACTACCAAAAGTGTGCTGGAAGGCGCCTCCAAAATCACCGCAGAGCTGCTTGCCAAACCGGAACGTTATGTGATGGTCGATCTGGAGGCTGGCCGGCAGATGCTGTTTGACGCTAGCGTAGAACCTCTGGCCTATCTTGAGTTGAAAAGCATCGGCTTGCCCACCGGCCAGACAACAGAACTGTCTGCCGCCTTGGCAGAGTTTATCTCCACCACTCTCTCCATACCCAAAGACCGCATCTACATCGAGTTCACCGAAACAGCCCGACATATGTGGGGCTGGAATGGCAAAACATTTTAAAGTCTATTAAGGCAGGAACATCCCTGTTCCTGCTGCTCTCTATTGGGGTGTAATAAACTGCTTGCGCATGCTGGGATCAATGGCCTCTCTCATCGCCTGCTCATTCAGTTGTCCACCTAAAAACCGGTTTATCTGAGCCGTGGTCTCTTCATGTTTCTCCAGCGCATCGTGATAATTCACCGAGAGTATACTCACTTGCTCAGGGTACCTTGCGAGTATCTTTTTAACCTTTTCGATCTGGCTGATATAGGCGTTTGCCAGACGCTCTTTGGATAACTGGCCTCCCTGTTTACCCAGACGCTCAAGCATCTTGGTTTGTGAGTTGATCACTTCAGCCAGGGGACGCTCCATAAAGATAATGCGATAGTGGTGTGATGCAGTGAGTTCAGGCAGTAGCTGCGCAACCAACTTAACCGCTTTGCCTTCGGCGTCGGGTAACCAGGCCTCACTGTCATTGCGAGCTTTGGCTGGTTCGTACTCGTAGTAACCTTTGGTGTTGTCCTCATCAGCGCCACGCACCTCATCGGTGAGGGGGGTAATGCCACCGGCTTCCAGCATCTGCATCATCATGGATGTGCCGGAACGCGGCAGGCCAGAGACAATAATAATCTCTTTATCCGAAGGTGCGCCCAATACTTTGGCTTGGCCGAGTTCACCCAATGATGCTGATTGATGGATAGCTGATGTTGCATCGGTAACATCACTCAACTTGCCGGCGTAGAAATCCTGAATTTTTCTTCGCGCCGCTAACGCTTTCTTAATGGTCTCTTTCGCTTTTATCCGATCGCCATAGACCACGCGATATAGGCGCGCCAAACGGCGATAGGCGTGCGGCAGCGTTGAGTTCTGTGCCACGGCCGTTTCAAAGGCTTTGATCGCCTCCAGTTGAAAGCCCTGCCGCTGCAGCGCGACACCACACACATAGTGAGCCTGTGGATTGTGGAAGTAGAGCCCCAGAGAGGTTTTAATCGCTTCAAGCGCATCCGCCTCTCTGCCCGGTTGGTTGAGATAGACCTGGGCCAAACCGAAATGGGCAGAGGCATTGATAGGATCGATCTCCAATATCTGTTGATAATTCTGCTCCGCCTCTCTCCACTGTTTTAAGGCGATATAACATTCACCCATTTTCTGCAGCAGGCTGGGTCTGTTGTGCAACTGCACGTGATTCGCCTGCTTAAATGCGTCGAGGGCTTCCTGATACCTATGCTCCGCCAGCAGCAGACGGCCGTCGAAAAATGCCAGTGTGTGGTTATTGGTGTGAGCCTGCTTTTGTAAATGGTGGAACTGCCTTCTCTCCTGGTCGGAGATCTCATCAGGCTCCTTCTCTTTGTACTGCTCTTTTAACTCAGCCAGCTTTTTACCGGCTTTTTCGGCGTAGTCTTTTTTCCGCGCCTTGATGGTTTCCAGCATGGTTCGGGCTTTTTCCAGAGCGTGCATTGTGAGGTAGCAATCAAACAGTTGAATACCAAAGCGACTCTCGTCCTGGTAACTCTCCCAAAGTTGCTCCAGCATCTCGATCGCCTCAGGCAATTTTCCAGAGGAGATCAGATCCCTGGCCAGATTGTACTTAAGCTCTTTGGCGGCACTCTCTGCCGCTTTGCTTTGATTGGTATCAACATCGTCTATGTAACCCAGATCAACCAGTTGCTGCAACGTCTCCTGATTGTCGATAGGGTCCAGCTTGATCCCTTCAGGATGTGAACCGTCATCACCCTCAATCCGATCCCACGACTCCACATACTCAATATCGGGTGGCGTCTCAAAGATGGTGGTCAATGGTTTACCGTCCATATCCTCACCGATGGGCAATCCATAGGTTTGCAGAATGGTTGGTGTGATATCCAGCAGGCTGGCGCCAAACACCAGCTCATCTTTTTTAATGCCGGGGCCGGCAGCGACAAAAATGCCGTAATGGCGGTGCTCCTCAGCCGGGCCAGCCGGTTCGTTGGGCAGCTCGCGTGGGCGCAAATGGTCGGGATGAAAGCCGTGATCGGAACAGATAATTATGGTTGTCTCCGGCCCGGCGAGTTCCATCATGGCGCCCAGCATCAGATCATGAAACTGATAGGCGCCGTTAACCACATCCTTAAACAGTTCAAAATCCTCTTCAGGAATCCAGGGCAAGCGTGGCGGATGGTATTTCATGAAACCGTGGCAGAAGTGATCGATGGCGTCGTGGTAGACCGCCATGAAATCCCACTCTTCCAACTGCATAACGGCGGTGGCCGCTGCGTGAATGCTGGCGCACTCAGCCAATGTCTTGGCGACCATACCCAGGCGTTTATCCTTCTCATGGTCAACCTTATCGGCCAGAGGCACAAAGGGGTATATCTCCTCGGCAGTCAGCTCACTGGGGTGCACCCGAAACTCTTTTATCGCCTCTGCCAGCCGTGGAGGGTGGATAGTCCCGGGTTTCAGTGGCCAGGGCTTGTCCGGTGTGGCAACAGCCTGTTGAAATTGGTTGGATACCATAACGCCGTTAATCGGCTCCGCCGGATGTGAAGGCCACCAGCCGACCACGTTCGACTTCATTCCCTGCTGATTGAGGATGTTCCAGATAGCCTTGGTTTTGCGGCCCAAATTGGTGACCGGGCGAACACCACCCGCCGGGTCAGGTTCGGTAAAGCCATGAATGCCATGCCGCCAGGCTCGTTTTCCGGTGGCAATGGAGGTCCAGAGCATAGGTGATAAAACGGGATAGAGAGTCGAGAGATTCCCTGATACGCCCTGCTCAACCAGCTTTGCAAGATGGGGCATTTTGCCTGCCTCCATCAGTGGTGTAATAACTTTCCAGTCGGCGGCGTCCCAGCCGATCAGCAGGACGCGATTCTTAGGTGTAGTAGATGGGGCCATGGCTTGAAGTAGTTGAAGCAATACAAAAAGGCCCGCTTAAACGGGCCTTTGGGTCTGTTTGTATAGAGGTGGGATCAGTGGACGGCTTTGCTTTTGCGTCTGCGGCGCAGTTCACGTAAACCGGCAGCACCCAGGCCGAGCATAGTCAGGCCGATCATTGGAGCACCACCTACAGGTACAGACACGGGCTGGCTGGACGGTGCTGTAGGAGCGACAGCACCAACGGCAATAGGCGTATCCGGTGTATCTTCATACGCCCAACGCGTGATGGTGAAGCCAAAAGGGGCAGTGCTGGCATTGATGTCAATCTCCGCCCAGCCGTAGTGGGTCTGTCCATTGCTTTCAAAACGGAAGCCGAAGTACTCGCTACCGCCGCCGACAAATCCACCATTTTGCATATCGTTGCCGACATCCCCTGATCCAGAGGTAGAGTAGACGACAACTCTGTACTGCAGTCCTGATGCACCCCAACTGTACCCGGAAGCTAATGAAGGGCCAACCATAAAACCGTCGCTGAGCTTCTGCGGTCGCCCAGGGCGTTCAGGCGATGCTTGCACCATACCACGGCCGTTCAGAGGATTAGGTGCCGGGAAAGCTTTAACTGGCTTTTTCTGCTCGTCTCTCAGAGGGGAGAACCCTGTACCACTGTCCAGAAACGCTCCACCATACATGGAGGTAACGGTGCCAGTAGTGTAAGTGGATTGGAAGCCATGCAGCCGGAAGTCATTGCTACCATCACTATCCACATCCCAAAAGACCGGCGTGCCGCCGAGGTTATAGCCGATCGCCCCACCGTTCGTTACCGCCGCTTCGGCAGAGACGGTGGGTAATAGATAAAGTGCGGAGATGGAGCAACTGATTGCTCCCAGTTGATGTTCTTTTTTCACGTCGTCCCCAGTTTGATTGGTATTTTTTTGAGAACTCTATCTCATTTTTCTGATGAAGAAAAGGGGAGTTAAATTACTATATTCGTGATGGATCTGCTCTTGCTTCAATCTCGATATAGACCGTTTGGTGGTAACAGGCTCTATTATTTAAACAGCCAAGGGACGTCCCTGTCCCCGGCTAAGTAGCTATCGAGGTCCAAACAGATTAGGACCCTGTGATGGAGGTGGCGGTAAACGTCTCTCCGGTACACAACGCAGACCATCCTGGGTTGTACGGCAGATGCCGGATTGGGTGCTAAAGGGGCTGGAGAGTGTGCAGGCATCACCAGCCGCTAGTCCGTCGCAACTATCCCATTGCAGGTTTGGTTCGCTGGTATCGGGCGGTGTAACACCGGGGCCGCTGTTATCGGGTGGCGTGCTGCCTGAATCAGGTAGATCACCGGTAGCGGGCGCTTCAGTGTTCATGCCACCACGTACCAGCCGTACGTAGTTGTAGATGCGTGTGGCGTCCCCTTGCGGGCTCTGGGCGAAGTAGTAACCGTTCGGTTCGTAAGTGTAGCCGGTGAAGTTCCCAGCTTTTTGATCACTGCGCTGTGCACCTGCACCGTGAACATCCATCCATGAACCGTTCATATAACCGGTGGCCCGCCCGAAGCAGATATAGACACCCGCCGAGCCGTTGCCGTCACTGCGGATATGTGTGGTGCCGGTCCAGAACCAGGGGTAGTCGATCTCACCGCCCTCACTGGTAATCTCAGTGGTGTTGAATATCGGATCGATGGCGGCAGATTGAGTGACGTCAGGGGCTCGTGAATAGTCGACAATACTCTGCATCTCCTTCGCGTTGGGCAAGCGCCAGTCGCTGTAACCGAGATAGTTTAAGCTGTTCATCTGCTCGACCCAGTCCAGTGCTTCCTCCCAGTTCAAGCCCATGCCGCTGTCATCTTTGGACCACATCAAACCGGTGGCGTGGTCGCTGATGGTGCCGTCGCTGTTGTCGGCAAAATCGTTGATGCCGTAATCAACGTTACCGCGCACGAAATAGACATAGTTCGTTTTAATGACATGCCCTGAAGTGGGATAACCTTTGATACGGCCATCGGCCAGGTTCAGACCAAAGGTGGCGGATTGGGTATCGAACACATAACCTACATAAGCGTTGCTGGACCAAAACTGAGCGTCGATAATCCGCTCGCCGGCTGTCACATCGCCATAACCGAAATCGAAATAGTTGGTATCGATGAAAGGGGTAAGTCCATCGGTCTGATTGATCATGGGATCGGTGCCGCTGAAGTTCATCAGCGAGTAGAGCTCTTTCATAGTCGGCAGGCGCCAGTCGTTGTGGCCACCATAGTTCTGTGCATTCAATGTGTCGGGATAATTCAGCGCCTCATCGAAGCTCAATTTATCATCAGCATTGATTGAACCATCGCCGTTAAGGTCCGGGCTTTTGGTCCAGGTCAGACCGGTGACCAAATCGGTAACGGTACCGTTCGCGTTATTCTGGTAAGTGGGCTGGTTACCCTGGTAGTGGGCGTCCTGACCATAAAAGTATTCACCGGGTTCAGGTTGGATGACCTCTGCACTGTTGTCGAAAAACTGAGTTTGACCGGTATCTACAATCGGATAGCTGACTGTCTGCGCCTGTTCTGAATCAACTGTCCCTACAATGGCCATCGTCAAAGGGGCATATAGGGCAATGGTAATGCTCATGGCGAGTATCTGTTTGGGGCTCATGTTGCTCTCCTTGGGTTTATCTCTCTCCATGGTCAGACTAAGCCTCAAGATTGCAGCAAGTGTGGAGAAAATATGGAGTTGTGTTAGGTGCGATTGATCCGCTGTCGAGGAAGCCTTCGATATCAAACCAGTAGTGCTATTGCTGTCCTATAACTTCTGTTTCTCATGTGGTGATAGGGGACAAGTTGGGTGGGAATCTATAAACACTGGAGAGTTATCCTAATGAAGGTTTGTCAGGAAAGTGTGTGGGTAGGATAGTGTGTTTATATGCTCTAGTGACCCATTGATTTTTTATCCGAATTTATGTGATGTATTGTGTGGCTTTAGAAAGGGATTTTGTATGCTTACTAAGCGCTAATGGAGTAGAAAATATGGATAAGCCTGTAACGAAGGATTCCCTCGCCCGCCGGGAGAGGGTGAAAAAATCAAAAACATTACTATCACGCGCCCGCACACTACGTCGCCAATCCAGCAAAGCGGAATCTGCATTATGGAGACAGTTACGAGGGCGTCGATTGAATGGTTATAAATTTCGGCGCCAAGTGGTGATAGAGCCTTATATTGTTGATTTTGTATGTTTAGAAGCCAAGCTGATTATTGAAGCCGATGGTGGGCAGCATGCAGATCAGCAGGAATATGATGCTCGACGAACAGCTAAGTTGGAGGCTATGGGATACACGGTTATTCGTTTCTGGAACCATGAGATATTGGGAGAGCTTGATAGTGTGTTGGAGAGGATAGCTTTGGTTTTGATTGAGATTCCCTCACCCCAACCCTCTCCCAGAGG
>JAKSCN010000605.1 GCA_022360595.1 Chromatiales bacterium | reverse complement strand
GAAAATTGCTCGACATTTGGTCCTAAAGCTTGCTCAAACCCACCTCGCAGCACCTCATAATCCTCTTTCCCACTGGCCAGTGCCAAACGGGAGAAGATTCGACGCGTATAAGCATCAATAGCGAATACCGGCCGATCATAGGCATAGAGCAGAATATCATCGGCCGTTTCAGGTCCAACGCCATTGACACCCAACAGCCCGGCTCGGAAGACCTTTGTGGGCAGTGACTCAAATGCATCCACCCCGCCACCGGCATGCAGGTAGTCGCACAGATTGCGCAGCCGCTTGGCTTTGATGTTGAAAAAACCGGCGGGCCGAATGAGGTCTGCCAGCTCCTCGACAGGCAACTGCCTGAGCTGAGCGAGGGAGAGCTTATCTGCCGCCTTGAGGTTATTGATAGCCTTGACCACATTGGTCCACGCGGTGTTCTGGGTCAGTACCGCACCAACAATGATCTCGAAGCGGCTATCACCGGGCCACCAGTGCTGCGGGCCATAGGCCTCAAACAACCGGTCGTAGACCTGCTGCAGTGATCCAGGCGGTGGAGAAAAACCTTGCCTCTCCAAAAGAATTAACGTCTTTTGCGAGACTTTTTGTGACTGTCCCATGGGCGCTTTGGTGACGGATCTCTATGCCGCCCTTTCTTCTCTTCGACACCGGCAACCTGCAGCAGCTCTTTAAACTCTTTTTTATCGAGATCACGCCAACGCCCAATGGAGAGCGAGCTATCAAGAAAAATCGGTCCGTAGCGAACACGCTTAAGACGACTGACAGTACAACCAACTGCTTCCCAGAGACGCCGCACTTCGCGCTTGCGCCCCTCCATGATCACCACATGGAACCAACGATTGGCGCCATCACCACCTGATTCAACGATATCTTCAAAACGTGCGGGGCCATCTTCCAACTCCACACCGTTGACCAATTGTTCAAGCTGTTCGTGGGTCACCTCACCGTGCACACGCACCGCATACTCCCGCTCAATCTGTTGGGAGGGGTGCATCAGCTTATTGGCCAACTGGCCATCGGTGGTAAACAGCAGCAAACCGCTGGTATTCAGATCAAGGCGTCCCACAGCAATCCAGCGCCCACTTTTCAAGCGTGGCAACTGCTTGAAGACGGTTGGACGACCTTCAGGATCGGACTGGGTCACCACCTCACCTTCCGGCTTGTTATAGATAATGACGCGTTGCTGCTGACTCTGCAGCCGCCAGCTACCGACCCGCTGATTACCAATGGTAATCCGATCCTCCGGGGTGACACGATCCCCCAGCTTGGCCACCTGGCCATTGACCTTGACTTCACCCGCCTCAATACGGCGTTCGATCTCACGGCGTGAGCCGAAACCGGCATTGGCCAGCGCCTTCTGGAGGCGTTCTCCTCGCAGGTCACTCATGAAGAAATGCTCTCATCTTGGCGGTCGGTCTCTTCATCAACGCCCTCTTCCGATACAGTCGCTTCTGAATGCTCCAACGCTGCTTGTTCAGATCCAACTCCATCGGCTGCATCAACCTCAAT
>JAKSCN010000272.1 GCA_022360595.1 Chromatiales bacterium | reverse complement strand
CCCTCTCCTCATTGGGGGAGCACCCTATAGGCATAAAAGGGTTGGGGGATGAGAGGAATCAAAAGGCAACTCATTGATTTTCTTTACCCTCACCCTAGCCCTTTTATGCCCGCAGGGCGCTCCCTCGAAGAAAGAGTAACCAAGATTCTGGGTAGTGTGGTTTCCAAGGGCCAGGGAGGGGTGACGAGCAATAAAAAAGCCCGCAACTGTGCGGGCTTTTGAGCGATATGATTATATCGACTGATGTTTTGGTGGCTACGGGTGGAATTGAACCACCGACCTACGGGTTATGAGTCCGTCGCTCTAACCGACTGAGCTACGTAGCCAGGAAGGGCGGCAATATAACGGCGGCTCCGCCCAGTGTCAAGAGGTTAGGCACTACTAGTTGGTTATACATTGAACCGGAAGTGGATCACGTCGCCATCCTGGACGATGTACTCTTTCCCTTCGATGCGCAGTTTACCCGCCTCTTTGGCCCCCTGTTCGCCGTTGCAGGCGACAAAATCATCGTAGGCAGTCACTTCGGCTTTGATGAAGCCGCGCTGGAAGTCGGTATGGATGACGCCTGCGGCCTCTGGGGCTGTGGCGCCGATGGGGATGGTCCAGGCGCGTACCTCTTTGACCCCGGCGGTGAAGTAGGTCTCCAGGCCGAGCAGTTTGTAGCCGGCGCGTACGACGCGGTCCAGACCGGGCTCTTCCAGGCCCATTTCGGCGAGGAATTCCTGCTTTTCGTCGTCTTCCAGCTCGGCAATTTCGGCTTCGATAGCGGCGCAAACGGGCACTACGTCGGAGCCTTCAGAGGTGGCCAGCTCTTGTACCGCAGCGAGCATGGGGTTGTCCTGGAAGCCGTCTTCCGAGACGTTGGCGATGTAGAGGGTCGGTTTGATGGTAAGCAGGTGCAGATCGCGCAGGGCGAGTCTCTGGTCATCGTCCAGAGCCATGGAACGCACTGGGTTGCCGCCATCCAGGTGGTCACGCACCGCTTCCAGCAGCTCTTTTTGAGCCAGGATCTTTTTATCGCCGGTTTTGGCTTGGCGAGTGGCTTTGTCCAGCGCCTTTTCGACCGATTCCATGTCGGCCAGGGCCAGCTCGGTGTTGATCACTTCGATATCGGCCAGCGGATCGACCTCACCCGCCACATGGATGACGTCGTCGTTCTGGAAGCATCTGACAACGTGACAGATGGCGTCGGTTTCGCGGATGTTGGCCAGAAATTTGTTCCCAAGCCCTTCGCCTTTGGAGGCGCCTGCCACCAGTCCGGCGATGTCGACGAACTGCATGGTGGTCGGGACGATGTTCTGGGGCTTAACAATGTTGGCAATGGTGGTTTGACGCGGGTCGGCCACCGGCACCACACCGACATTGGGGTCGATGGTGCAAAACGGGTAGTTTTCAGCCGCGATGGTCGCTTGTGTTAACGCGTTGAAGAGGGTCGATTTGCCCACATTGGGCAGGCCGACGATGCCGCATTTAAAACCCATAGTCACTCATCCTGCAGGAAAATGCGGCAAGGATAGGTGAAACGCAGGCAAGATTCCAGCGGGATTTGTGAATAGTGGGGGTTTAGTTGGGGGAGGTGGGGAAAATTTTTGTTTTGTTGCTAGGGGACTGCTTGGGGTGGTGGCGATGTTTTGGAGACTTTCCCTAGGTTCCTCATTGAGGGGGGAGTGGGGGTATAACAAGGTAAATTGCTTTTTTTAATTTCCCTCACCCCAGCCTTCTCCCTGAGGGAGAGGGGGGTTGGCTTGGTGGAGATTTGCAAGTTTTAAGAGAATAGCGAGGATGAACCTATGGTGAAGGGTCTCTTCTCCCATCCGGAGAGGGATGGGTGGGTATAAACCGGAGACATGGTTTACAACATAGACCGGGTACATCGTTTACAAATAGTCAAGGCATAGGTATGGAGGAGAAACCTATGCCTTGGAAATGAGAAACCCAATGGAGCAACACATTAAGCTCATGGGTGATTGGCTATGCAGTGATTACAGCAAATCGACCCTGTTAACTGATTTTGAACAGTTTGTCGAAGTTGGCGATGCGCAGGATTTCGTTCACGCTGTCGTTGCCGTTTTGTAGTTGTACGTTGTTGCTCTGCTCGCTGTACTCCCGGAGTTGTAACAGCATGCCCATTGCCGAGCTGTCCATGTATTCGGTTTCCCTTAAGTCCACGACAAACCGAATTTTTCCCTTGGGGTAGCCTTTGTAGGCTTTCATAAAGTCTTGGTGGCAGGAGAAGTCAAAGCGCCCTCTCACATTGATTGTCACCTCACGGCCATTTGATGATTCGGCTACTGTCACGCTCATCGCTGACTCCTTAATACTTAATAACTTGTACTGGTTCGATGATTCCGTGTAATCATCGCTTGTTGCCCGTCATCAGAGATGGGCGGTGCCTATCAACAGTGATTTGATTGTCTCTGCTCATATGTATTAGGGGCCAAGGTCATTTTTTCATCCAACCGCGTTATCCATCGCTTATGTAGACTCACTACACGGTGCTCCTTTTACCTTGCCGGGAAAAAATGGCCCTGACCCTCATGCAATGAACAGAGACAATCAAATCACTGTTAACAGGCCCTAGAATAACTCTACCTCACCTACGTCCATTGAGTCTTGTTCCACAGGTTTTCGTGCTGCGCTTTTATGCGTCTCGGCAATGTCGGCCACACGTCTCCGGATACGTCGAATCTTTGCCACAATATCTTGAGGTTCTGTGGCTGCTGTATTTGACTCATCATCTAACGCTGTGATCATTTGCTTAACCATGCCTACGTGGTTTTCCGAATAGGTGACCAACTGGTTCAGGAGATCCTCAAACTGCAGCGACCTGACCGCCGTACCCACGGTATCATCCACCTCTTGGACAATCCCCGCCAGTTGCACCAGATTATTGTTGATCAGCTCATTCATGGTGAGGACTTGGTTCCGCATCTGATCAACACGGGCTTTGGCCTGGATGGCAAAGTTCATGTCTTTGGAGGCGAACCGGGACACCAGGTCTCGGGCGTCTTCAATATTGTTGCGCGATTTG
>JAKSCN010000442.1 GCA_022360595.1 Chromatiales bacterium | reverse complement strand
GCGCCCTTCAATCATCTCCGCCGCCATGGCTGAGGTAGCGTATAGCAGCGATAAACCCAACAGTGCTGTGGTTAAGGTGATAAATCGAATCAATGACATTGGCATTTTCATGATCTCTTTCCTTATGTCTTTATTGCTAAAGCATCAGACATGTTCTTTTGGCCCTCTCTCCTCTTTTGGAGCAGTGGAATGCATACAAATACGATCTATAAGGGAGCCTAGTTGAGGGAATTAACAACAACCATGTCCATTTGTTCACATTTAGAAACCATTCGTACGTTTCATCCGTATTAGTATTAAGAGATAACGGAGTATCACTCAGAAGCTGGGCCGATAGACCGTGAACAGATAGATATCAACGCCATGTTTAGCCAACAGACCGAGCGGCAGACAGTTATAGAAGAGGATGCGTTAACCCAACTCCTCACTCATATCTATTTCGATACGCGACTTTCTGGATATAGACATTACAGCAGGCGCTGGACCGTTCATATCTCTAACGAAGAAGGTGTTCCTTTTCACCTGATCGTTAAGGGTAGAGCCTGGATTCACACCGAGGGAAACAAACCAATTTTATTGCGGTCAGGTGATCTGATTCTGCTCCCTAAACAGACACGCTATGTCATCGCCAGCGACTCCACTCCAGTCGATACCGATCACATTAATCAGACACCTTCAACGGGGAGAGAAAACTGCGCTACCAGCATGTTGTGCGGCACCTTTATCTTCGATTCGGACGCAGCCAAGCCACTGTTGGATACCCTGCCTGACATTGTCCTGCTGCTTAACAAGAGAGGCCGGCAGTCAACGCCAGGTATTCACCACCTTATTGATGCCACCTTGGACGAGTTGGCCCAGGACTCTCCCGGGCGTGGCGCCACGCTCTGCAGCTTGGCTCGACTGCTGTTTTTTCATATCCTGAGAGACCGTTTTACCCACTTCCCATTGACCGGTTACTTTGCCGCGTTGAGCCATCCACAAATCGGCCATGTGTTGTCGCTGATACATACCCGTTACGGAGAAGAGCTTTCGTTAGAGCGGCTGGCCAGGGAGGCGGGCATGTGCCGCACCTCGTTGATCAACAAATTCAATCAGTATGTCGGCATGCCACCGGCCAAATACTTGACCGCCTGGCGGATGCAGACAGCCACCGCGCTACTTAAGAACACCGACCTGAGCATCGAACAGGTCGCTGTACAGTGCGGCTATCAGTCGGCCGTCTCTTTTCGTAAAGCCTATAAAGTGAGCACCGGCTTCACACCGAAACAGATCCGCCTGGACGGTAGCCGACGCCCGCACAGGAGATCGGGCCATAGCTTGCATACAGATTACAGGCACATACAATAGCCCGCAGACAGCAAGTTTCACTCATCACGCAGGTATTCGGATATGGCCCTAAAACTCAACTGTGATCTCGGGGAGAGTTTTGGTGCTTGGACCATGGGCATGGATGAAGCGGTCATGCCCCATATCGATCTGGCCAACATCGCCTGCGGTTTTCACGCCGGTGATCCAGTGGTGATGCAGAATACCCTGGCGCTCGCCAAACAGCATGGTGTAACCGTGGGCGCCCACCCCGGTTATCGAGACCTGAACGGTTTTGGGCGCCGCTCCATTCAACACCAACCGGAAGAGATCATCGCCCTGATGCTCTACCAGATCTCCGCACTGGAGGGGATGGCCAAAGCGCAGGGGATCGAGGTCGAGTACGTTAAACCCCATGGCGCCCTGTATAACGACATGATGTCGGATCACTCAACACGCCGGGCCGTGCTCCAAGCGATGGCCGAACACCACAGCCCACCCATTCTGGTGATGCAGGCAACCCCCGAAGCAGAACAACATTTAGCCGAGGCGGAGGCCCTGGGTATTCAGCTCTGGTTCGAGGCTTTCTCAGATCGCGGCTATAGCGACGACGGCCGCTTGGTGCCACGCACTCAGCCCGGTGCGCTGTTAGACCGTCAACAGATGTTGGCGCAAGCCCAACAACTGACTCAGGAGGGAGCAGTCACCACCAGCGGCGGTAAGCGTCTTGAGCTGAAGGTGGACACCCTCTGTGTACACGGCGATAACCCGGAAGGTATCGAGGCGATACGAGAGCTACGCAGGATTGTGCAGGGATGAGAATCGAGATCGCCGGTGAGAACGCCCTGATCATCTACTTTGCCGACCACACCTCACCGCAGATTTCAGCCCAGATCCAGCAGACCTGTCATGATCTTCAGGTAGCCTTGGGAGAGCGGCTTATTGACTTGATCCCCTCCTACGCTTCACTGCTGGTGCTGTTCGATCTGGATAAGAGCAGCTATTTCGAGGTTCGCAATACCATTCAGCGGGTTCTTCTGGCACAGGCGGAACATCCCCCCGCTGCAGGCAAGCTGATTGAACTCCCCGTCTACTACCACCCGGAGGTGGGACCTGATTTGGAACATCTGGCCGAGCAGGCCAAGCTCTCTGTCCCAGAGGTGATCAAGCTGCACCAAGCCGTTGAGTACCGGGTATACGCCATCGGCTTTGCCCCAGGGTTCGCATACCTGGGTGAAGTGGATGAGCGTATCGCCATCGCACGTCGCGCCACACCCCGACTCAAGGTGCCCAAGGGGGCGGTTGCCATTGCAGACCGGCAGACAGCAGTCTATCCAGCCGAATCACCGGGCGGCTGGTGCCTGATTGGCCGCTGCCCTACTTCGATGTTCAACCCGGCAGCAGAACCATCCATGCCCGTTGACGTGGGCAATCGGGTTCGATTTAAGGCCATCGGGCGCGAGGAGTATCTCAGCCTGGGGGGTGAGCTGGAGAGCACCATATGAGCGGCCTGCGCATCACTCAGCCCGGATTGCTGTCGTTGCTACAGGATGGCGGGCGCTTTGGCCACCACCGCATCGGCTTGAGCAACGGCGGCCCCCTCGACCCCCAAGCCTTTTACTGGGCCAATCGGCTGTGCGACAACCCAACCAACAGCAGTTGCGTCGAAATCACCATCGGTGGGCTTAGCCTGGAAGCGGAACTCGCCACACAGATAGCCGTGACCGGGGCGGAAGTTGTGTTGACCATCAACGGCCAGCCGCGGCCACTCTGGCAGACCCACGCAATAAAACCGGGCGATCAATTGACTGTCGGTTTCGCCAAACAGGGCTGCCGCGCCTATCTGAGTGTTACAGGAGGATTCCGGGCGCCGCTTCAATTCGGTAGCTCCGCCACCGTGGTGCGGGAGGGGATAGGCGGGCTGCACGGCACTCCCCTGCAGCCGGGCGACCTGCTCCCCTGCCAGCCTTCCACCGATCATCGGCAACAGCGGTTAGAACACAGGTTTCAACCGCAGTACAGCAACAACGCCACGCTGCGGGTAGTCCCCGGCTACCAGGTTGATCAATTCCCGTCGTTGGAACAGAGGCGTTTCTACAGTAGTGAGTACCAACTTAGCGAGCACTGCGACCGGATGGGCTATCGGTTACAAGGGGCGGCTATCCGCAGTAGCATTAGCGCTATGCTGTCCGAAGGCATTTGCCTGGGAGCGATCCAGATCCCCGCTGACGGTCAGCCGATCGTGCTGATGAACGATCGCCAAACTATCGGTGGCTACCCCAAAATCGGTTCAGTGATCAGCCAGGATCTGGGCAAACTGGCTCAGCTCAGACCAGGCGATACCGTGCAGTTTGAGCCCATATCGATTGAGCAGGCCCACAGCCTCCACTGCCTGCACCGGGACCGCCTGAAGCGTATCCCTCTGACTCCCTGTTAGAGCCCGGAGACTGTCACATAAGTGCTAAAAAAGAGTAGTCTAACTATTGGGAGCCGATACAATAGCTGTTCACACTGTTGGGAGAATAACCATGAGCACAGCATACCTGAATGGGGAGTACCTGCCGCTGAGCGAGGCGCGGGTATCGCCACTGGATCGTGGCTTTCTGTTTGGAGACGGCATCTATGAGGTGATTCCCTCCTACAATGGCCGCATGGTCGGCTTTACACCCCATATCGAGCGTATGCAGCGCGGCCTGGCTACGGTAGGCATTAACCTTGATTGGTCTGTGGAACAGTGGCGGGAGCTGTGCACCAGCCTGATGAAGATGAACGACATGGGCAACCTGGGGCTCTATCTGCACGTCACCCGCGGACAGGATACCACACGCTTTCACGCCTACCCGGAGGGTGTATCACCCACCGTGTTCGCCTTTGTCATTGACATACCACCGGAGCAGACGGTTGATCGCAATCTGGTGAAAACGCTCAAGGTATCCAGCGCCCGTGACCAGCGCTGGCAACACTGCGATATCAAGTCCACCGCTCTACTCGGCAACGTCATGCACTTTCAGCAGGGCTACGCCGCCGGCAACAACGAAACCATCCTCTATAACGAGCGCGATGAACTTACCGAAGGGAGCGCCTGCAACGTCTATGTGATCAAAGACGGCGTTGTGAACACCCCGCCGCTGGACCACCAGATACTGCCCGGTATCACCCGCCTCATCCTGCTCGACATATTGCGCAAGGATGGCTCTATTCCGGTACAGGAGCGCGTCATCCCCATGAGTGAAGTACTGGCGGCCGATGAGATTTGGTTGACCAGCTCCAGCAAGGAGATTGCACCGGTGATCATGATCGACGGCAAACCGGTGGGGAGTGGCGAACCCGGCCCGGTCTGGGAGGCGGCGCAAAAGCTCTACAGCGCCAACAAGTTCAACTACTGATCGCCTATGGGCCGCCCTACTCAAGCCATCATCGACCTGACGGCATTGCGCCACAACTATGCGCTGGCTTGCAAGCTGTCCGTGGGCGGTCAGGCACTGCCCATCGTCAAAGCCAACGCCTACGGACACGGGGCCGAGATGGTGGCCAAAACCCTGGCGCCGATGGCGCCCGCCTTTGGAGTTGCTTGCATTGAAGAGGCTCTGGCACTGCGCGAAGCGGGCATCAGTCAACCGATATTGCTACTGGAAGGCGCATTCACGCCGGATGAGGTCGATCTGGCTGCCGAGCAGGGATTCTGGCTCATCGCAGGCAGCCAGGAACAGGTATCCGCAATCACCCGCAGCAATCCCCCCGCGCCGGTACGAGTCTGGCTAAAAATTGATACCGGCATGCACCGTCTGGGTATCGCCCCGGAGCAGACCAGGGCGCTCTACCAGCAACTAAAGCAGAGCCCCGCGGTCGCCGATGAGATTGTGCTCGCCACCCACTTCGCTTGCGCTGATGATCTGGCGAGCGACTGCACGGAAAAACAGTTGGTCTGTTTCAGAAACGCCGTGACTGGCATCAACGCCCTCCACAGTCTGGCGAACTCGGCCGGATTGCTCGGCTGGCCCACCACACGGGCCGACTGGAACCGCCCTGGCTATATGCTCTACGGCGGATCACCATTTAATACTGCCCACCCCGAAGGGGATAAACTGCTACCGGTAATGACCCTGAAATCGGCTGTCATTGCGTTGCGTGAAATCCCTGTTGGAGAGGCCGTCGGCTATACCGCCGCCTGGCGGGCAGAGCGCCCTTCCCACATTGCCACCGTCGCCATCGGCTATGGCGACGGCTATCCACGCACAGCAGCGAATGG
>JAKSCN010000553.1 GCA_022360595.1 Chromatiales bacterium | reverse complement strand
CGATGAGATACCCTGGTTTGTCGTGGAGAAAGATTTAGACAGTAATCAGCTGATTGTCGCTCAAGGCCATGATCATCCACTACTCTTTAAGCAAGGGTTGGAGGCGTCGCAGCTACATTGGGTCTCCGGCAGTGCACCAGAGAGCGGACTGGTCTGCGAAGCGCGTATTCGCCACCGCCAGCCTCTGCAAGCGTGCACCATTGAACAGATCGACGGTGATGAGTGCCAGGTGCGCTTTGAGCAGGCACAGCGGGCTGTCACACCGGGTCAATCAATCGTTTTTTATCTAGATGGCGAGTGCCTTGGCGGCGGCGTTATCGATCAGACTTACTAATTAGGATCAGCACTCTCCAATGAATACCGAACGGGATAGATGTATCGCTTTTGCCGGCTTGTTCCAGTCGACTGCCCTGGTCTCCAATGTGGCGCATACCGGCATGGTCGATACCAACGCCTTTGAGGCCAGCATATACAGCCTGTTTCAGCTTGATGCCGACTCAGTGACCGATGTCTACGGTGGCTTGGCCGGTGTTGCTCAGGGGCTCAAAATCATCCGTGACGAGATCGGCGGCAAGAGTAAACACAACGTCGAGACCTCACGCTACGCTATCTCACTGCTGCATCTGGAGCGGCAGCTCAAGAAGTATCCGCAGATGTTGGATAACATCGGCACAGGCATTCAGCAGGCCAACGCACGGCTGGAGCACTTCTCAATGCTCCACACCAATATTCTTGCCCAACTGGCTGAAATCTACGCCAACAACATCAGTACCCTGAAACCACGCATCATGGTGCAAGGTGAACCAGTGCATCTGCAGAACCCCGATAATGTACACCGCATTCGCGCCCTGCTGCTGGCCGGTATTCGGTCTGCAATTCTCTGGCGCCAATGCGGCGGCAACCGTTTTCAAATACTGCTTGGCCGCAAAAAGCTGGCGGATCAAGCCGGCCGGTTGCTGGATGAAATTCAGGCCTAATCCATATCCGATAAGGCAGCCTCTATCGCTGCCTGCACATGGATAGCGGTGGTATCAAACAACGGAACAGCACTATCCGACTGTTTAACCAACATACCAATCTCAGTGCAGCCTAGAATGATGCCTTCGGCGCCCTGCTCAACCAGGCTATCAATAATCTCTCGATAGGCACGGCGGGAGACCTCATTAATCTCTCCCAGGCAGAGTTCATCATAGATGATACGATGCACCCGCTCCCGCCCAGGTTCATCAGGAGTCAGCACCTCCAAACCGTGCTGTTGCAGTCGTCCCACATAAAACGCCTGCTCCATGGTAAAGCGGGTGCCAAGCAGACCTACACGGCTCATCCCCTGGCGCTTAATGTGCTCAGCCGTCGCATCGGCAAGATGAAGCAGCGGAATAGTGATCGAATCGGCCACCTGATCCGCCACCTTATGCATGGTGTTGGTGCAGACCAGCAGAAAATCGGCGCCGCCCCGCTCAACCAACTGTGCCGCAGAAGAGAGAATCGCTGCTGTCTCTTCCCATGCCCCCTGATGCTGTAGCCGCTCTATCTCAGCAAAATCGACACTATAGAGCACCACCTTGGCCGAATGCAGGCCACCCAGGCGCTGCTTAATGCCTTCATTCAATAACTGATAGTAGATCTGAGTTGATTCCCAACTCATCCCGCCCAACAGACCAACTGTTTTCATTAAAAATCCCACATCAGAACAACAGAACTACCGAGGCAATCTTACCTTAAAACGCTCGCCACCATATCCGTGCACTGAGTCACGGGCCCTGAT
Organism: Chromatiales bacterium; assembly: GCA_022360595.1. Lineage (GTDB taxonomy): Bacteria > Pseudomonadota > Gammaproteobacteria > Chromatiales > Chromatiaceae > BM503. The sequence goes on along the minus strand of JAKSCN010000553.1, from coordinate 1,220 downwards.
CTCCACCTCAGTCACATCTTTAGGGATTTTCACACCACCCAAGGAGCGGGTAAACGGCTGCTCATTGTCATGGGGATGGGCCAATTCGCGCACACCCAGCACATCACCCTGCAGCGTCAAAATCTCCCAAGCATCAGCATAGTGTTTCCACCCCTCGTCAGCATGCTTAACCGTGGCAGAGAAACGGCAGATAGAATCACCTGAGCAGGAGACCTGCACATCCAGAACATCGGCCTCACCCGCCCAGACAGCATGGCAGACAGAGAAAATGGCAAAGCTCAGCAGTAATCGTCTCATGGTTAGTCCCCCTAATATAAAAATGGCGCCTTAAATCGGTGCCTATTGGACAGAATTCCCCTGCACAAGTTTAATAACATATTTCCAGCTCAATCACCTTGACCCGTCTATCGGATACGGGTTGATACTCCTCCCCGTCCCCTGGAGGCTATTTATGTTGACCATTACCAAACTGGCAAAACGCTTTGGCATCTCACGCACCACCATCCTCTATTACGAGAAGGTGGGGCTGCTGCTGCCAGCCAGTCGAACTGACAACGGCTATCGCTGGTATGACGATAAAGAGAGTCAGCGCCTGGAGCAGATTCTTGCATACCGCTCGTTTGGGATGTCTATCGACGACATCAAACAACTGTTAGACCTCAACGGGACAGGCACTCACGATCACCTGCTGCGCCGGCAGTTCAACAACATTGAACGGGAGATTCAATCTCTACGACTACAACAGAAGGCGATTGTGGACTTTATCGGTATGAGTAATTTATTGGAGAATGAGATGGTCACTAAAGATCGTTGGGTTGAAATCATGCGCGCCGCAGGGCTATCAGATGAAGATATGCACAACTGGCATCGGCAATTTGAAAAGATGGAGCCTGAAGCCCATCAGGAGTTTCTGGAGTCCCTGAGCATCAGTGCGGATGAAATAAAGCGCATACGTAGTTGGTCTCAAAGCTAAGCATAGCCTTTGTAAGGCATAAACATCTGTTTATGCCTTACCGATAAGAGCGAGGGTAACTCATTTAACCATTATCTTTGAGCTCAAACTATTGCTACCATGCACTAATGGAGCGAACTGCATAAACTTGCTATATGCCCTTTTCCATCCAACGGCTAGACCCGAGATCCCGCATTATTGCGCTACTGATCATAACGATTGGTGTATTGCTTTGTCAGACAATTAATACGCTCTTGGCGGTATTAAT
>JAKSCN010000578.1 GCA_022360595.1 Chromatiales bacterium | reverse complement strand
GGCTGCTCGATCAAGCCTATCAGCGCGCCTCCCCCCTATCGGGTGGCCAGCAACAACGTGTCGCTATTGCCCGCACTCTGGTTCAGCAGCCCAAACTGGTGTTGGCCGATGAGCCTATCGCTTCGCTCGATCCTGAGTCGGCACGCAAGGTTATGGGACTGCTGGAGTCGATTAACAGAGATGACGGCAAGACTGTCATCGTCTCCCTGCATCAAGTCGATTACGCCCTGCGTTACTGCAGCCGGGTGGTGGCGTTGCGTGCAGGCAAGCTCTTCTTTGATGGCTCGACAGCGGATGTTGACCGGCAGTTCTTTAGGGATCTGTACGGTGCAGGTCTCGATGGGGAAGAACACCCCGAAAGTCTCCTTGGCACTGAAACAGCAAATGATGCGTTGGAAAAGCCGACGCTTGCTGCTGCAACACTTTAACAACTCATTTAGAGACGGAGAGAAATTCCATGAAGCGTAGAAACTTCCTGCTGGCCACAGCGATCAGCATGGGCCTGATGGTGACCGGTGTACAGGCCAAAGATGCCAACGAACTGAACTTCGGCATCATCTCAACCGAGTCGACCCAGAACCTTAAATCTGTTTGGGACCCCTTCCTGAACGACATGAGCGCCAAACTGGGCATGAAGGTGAAAGGTTTCTTCGCTCCCGATTACGCAGGCATCATCGAAGCGATGCGCTTCAATAAAGTGGATGTCGCCTGGTACGGCAACAAATCGGCCATGGTGGCGGTGGATCGTGCCGGTGCCGAGATCTTTGCCCAGACCGTTGATGTGGACGGTAACCCCGGTTACTGGTCACTGCTGCTGACCCACAAAGATAGTGGTCTGGCGTTTGAAGATGTACTGAAGTGCGACAAGCAGCTCACCTTCGGTAATGGTGATCCAAACTCCACCTCAGGCAATCTGATCCCCGGTTACTATGTGTTCGCTCAGAACAATATCGACACCAAACAGTGCTATAAGCGTGTGCTGAACTCCAACCACGAAACCAACGCGTTGGCGGTAGCCAACAAGCAGGTCGATTTCGCCACCAACAACACTGAAAACCTGGCGCGGATCAAGACCAATTTCCCAAAGAAATATGAGCAGTTGAAAGTGGTTTGGAAGTCACCGCTGATTCCATCCGACCCGATCACCTGGCGTAAAAACCTCTCTGCCGAAACCAAGGCCAAAGTGAAGCAGTTCTTTATGGAGTACGGCGTAAAGGGTGACAACGTTGCCAAAGAGCGTGAAGTATTGGCTGGTCTGCAGTGGGCTCCGTTCCGTGAGTCCGACAACAATCAGCTGCTGCCAATCCGTCAGCTCTCCCTGGTCAAGGAGCGTCGCAAAATCGAAAACGACACCAAATACAGCCAGGCTGAGAAGGATGAGCGCATTGCCAAGATCAACGGCAAGCTTGCTGATCTGCAGAAACAGATGGCTGCGTTGAAGAACTAATTAAGCCTTGCCCATACGGACACTCCAATCCCGGGGTGTCCGTTCTTGTTTGGATTTTTCATTTTTGGGATTGAGCATAATCGATGGCCCAACAGATAGAGGCGGTATTAGCCCGTCACGATAGCAAAATGACCTTAACCCAGGGTGTCGGCTGGGGTGTGGTGCTGGCTGTGTTGGTCTGGTCCTGGTACGGGGCCGAGATGAACCCCATGGCCCTGATCAATGATGCCGGCAATATGCTGGAGTTCTCTGCCGAATTCTTTCCACCCAACTTCCATGAGTGGGAGCTCTATCTGGATGAGATGCTGGTGACTATCCACATCGCCATCTGGGGGACGGTGTTGTCGGTGCTCTTCTCGATTCCGCTGGGCATCATGTCGTCTGAAAATCTGGTGCCCTGGTGGGTCTATCAACCAACCCGCCGCCTGATGGACGCCTTTCGTGCCATCAACGAGATGGTATTCGCCATGCTGTTCGTGGTGGCTGTCGGGCTGGGGCCTTTCGCCGGGGTGTTGGCGCTCTTCATTCACACTACGGGTGTGCTGGCCAAGCTCTTCTCCGAGGCGGTCGAGGCGATTGATGATGGCCCGGTTGAAGGGGTGCGCGCTACCGGTGCCAGTGCCCTGCAGGAGATTATCTATGGCGTGATTCCACAGGTGCTGCCGTTGTGGATTTCCTACTCACTCTATCGATTTGAATCGAATGTTCGTTCCGCCTCGGTGGTCGGCATGGTGGGTGCCGGCGGTATCGGTGTAATCCTGTGGGAGAACATTCGCGGTTTCTATTTTGGTGAGACCTGCGCGGTGATGATCATCATCGTGGTGACGGTCTCGCTGCTCGATATGCTCTCTCAGCGTCTGCGTAAGTTGGTGATCTGACATGACTGAACATTCACAACAGACTCCCGTTATCGACATTGAACGCCGTAAGCGCTGGATGGGGGCGTTTGCCAAGGCCAGGCTTGATCAACTGGAGGCAAGCTGGGAGCAGCTTGCCGATAAACCCGGCTACGACTTCATCAAACGTCCCGAGATCGGCCAGGTGATGGTGCGTGCCCGTATGGGTGGTGTCGGCCGGCAGTTCAATCTGGGGGAGATGACTATGAGCCGCTGCGTGGTGCGGTTGGCCGACGGCACCATGGGCTTCGGTTACACCAGCGACAACAACCGGCGCCATGCCGAGCTGGCGGCTATCTACGATGCGCTGATGCAGGATGGCGAGCGACGCAAGCAGCTGGAGCCGATCATTCTGCAACCGCTGGTGCAGGCTGAAGAGCGGCATAAGTGTCGTGAGGCGGTGCAGACCGCCAGCACCAAAGTGGACTTTTTTACCATGGTACGAGGTGACGACTAATGAGTAATACGGCAGAACTGATAAGCGGGTTTGCCGATCCGGTACGTGAATCCCAGCAGGTGTTCCGTCAAGTGCTGGATGCCATGTCCCGCCCAGGCACCATTGTCACCTTAGAGCCGGTGGAGGTACTGGAACCGTTGTCCAGTGCTACCCAAGCCCTGGCGCTGGCCCTGTTTGATTACGAGACGCCGGTCTGGCTGCCGAGTGATCTGCTCGCTCAGTCGGGGGCCTGGCAGTCCATTAAGTTTCACACCGGCTGCCCGGTGACAGCCGATCCTACCCAAG
>JAKSCN010000328.1 GCA_022360595.1 Chromatiales bacterium | reverse complement strand
CGGCTATGATAACGGCAAGACCAAGCAACAGCTCTGGAGACTGTTCAATATTCCAACAGGCCCAAAGGGCGACAATTCCGAGGCCTGTCATCATACCGTGTAATGTCCTGAAGTGGTTCAGGGCATCGATGCCAGCCGGCTCCAGCCCTGGTATCCCGGCCTGGAGCCTGAATAACTCAATTCCTCCCGGGAATAGCAAGCTGATTCCCAGAAACAGCAACAGGCCACAAAGGATCATTTTGTGAAATGGGGTCATTGCTACATCCATAGCAGAACAATACCCATTGGAAACAAGCCATTACTTGCGGTTTTATTCTGTCAGGAAATTGTAGGCATAGCTGAATTACAGTATGGCTGAGTCTAGGGCCTGTTAACACTAATTTGATTGCCAGTGTTGAGCCTTTTCTCAATATTATGGGGGGCCAAGACCATTTTTTCGCCCAGCGGCAGTAACAATTAAATTAGTGTTAACAGGCCCTGGCCGTAATACCCAACCAATTTCCAAAAGATACCTACCTAAACCTGAGAATCCGGATCACGTCATGCTGGCTGCTTGAATTTCCCACCCATTAAATCTAGGTTTTAAATGTGATGCAGTGTTTTTTGCCGTGAGCGTAACCGCCAGTTCTGTGAATAGGAAAGGGAGGGTGTGCCATGAAAAAGGAACCGCGAAAGCTTGATCGCGACCGCCTGCGGGGCATTCTGGAGGATAACGGAGGCAGCCCCGAAGATCTCGAAAGATTCAATGAATATATGTCACGCCGCGGCTTTTTGAGGCGTACTGGTGTCATTGCCGCATTAGCGGGAATGGGAGCCGGTGCTGAAGTGACGCTTCAGCGACTATTCGGACAGGGGCTGATCCCTGTCGGCTGGGCTGCGGAGGCAGAGACCAAGGCTATTGCCAGCAAGCCTGACATGATCATCCATAACGATCGGCCGGTAAACGGTGAGTTTTCGCCACACCTGCTGGATGACAACATTACACCATCCCCACGACACTTTGTGCGAAATAACGGTCTGACCCCTCAACGCGCGAAGAACAAAGATCCCCAGGGCTGGGAGCTGGCCATCGATGGAGAGATTAATACACCACTTAAATTAACGTTGGATGATCTGAAAAAGATGCCGGCGATCACCAAATCCCTTCTGATTGAGTGTGGCGGTAATGGACGGGGCAACTTTGTCCCCAAAGTACGAGGAAACCCCTGGGATAGAGGTGCAGTAGCTTGCAGTGAATGGACCGGCGTTCCGTTGAAAGAGATTCTCAATCGGGCCGGTTTGAAAAGCAGCGCAATATACACAGCCCATTATGGAGAAGATCCCCCCATCGGTGCTGCACCACCCTTCTCACGGGGCATCCCGATCGATAAGGCGATGGAGGAGCATACACTCGTCGCCTATAAAATGAATGGCAAGGATCTTGAAGCCCTGAACGGCTACCCGGTTCGCCTGGTTGTTCCCGGCTGGATCGGCAGTTGTTCTCAAAAGTGGCTCAATCGTATTTGGATTCGTGATCAGGTTCATGACTCCAACAAGATGACCGGTTACTCCTATCGGGTGCCGGCCTACCCCGTCGTACCGGGCAGCAGACCACCTAAGACGGATATGGTGATTGCCACATCTTGGGTGATTAAGTCCCTGATAACCAGGCCGGCGGCAAACACCCGCATTGATATAGGCAAGACGTTCAAAGTCAGGGGTCACGCCTGGGCCGGCGAGAACCAAGTGGATTCAGTATACATCTCAACAGACTACGGCCTGAATTGGACAAAGGCCGTCTTAACCCAGCCTCGTAATCAATACGCCTGGTACACCTTCGAAACCGAATTGGCGTTTAAGGGAAAAGGCTATTATGAAATCTGGGCGCGTGCTGTAGACAACCAAGGTGTAACGCAACCCGCCCGGCAGCCGTGGAACCCCAAAGGCTATCTCGGCAATGTTATCCATCGTGTCCCGGTACTGGTGGGAGTTTGATGGAGTCTTCCCTGGATGCGCACTCTGTGCCTGTTGCTGATCCTCTTCCCCGCTTTCGCCGGGGCAGAGGAGGCGGCACAAAATAGCCCCCTGGCCGAGGGAAAGCAGCGCTTCGAAACACACTGCGGTATCTGCCACAGCCTGGCTCTCCCGAAGTCACAACGGCTGGATCGCGCGACCTGGAAGTGGGTGATTGATGACATGGTTAACGAATTCGGGGCCGTGTGGCTTACAGCCGAGGACCAAAGACTGATCCTTGAATATGTCGTCAAACACTATGGCCCCGAATGAGTGGAACCGGAGGGAGAGCGCCACTTCAGACCAAGACAGTCATCTGAGGTGACACTAGGGCCTGTTGACACTAATTTGATTATCACTACCAAGGCCATTTTTTGTCCAGCAAGGCAGAAGGAGCGCCGTGTAGTGAACCTACATAAGCGACTGATAACGCCGCTGGGCAAAAAATGGCCCTGGCCCGCCGGGTTGAGCCTGAAAAAGCACCAATCAAGGCACGAGGAGTGCAGTTTGGTCGTTCCAAATAAGCGACGAGTAACGCTGAGTGGTGCTTTTTCAGGCTCAACAGTGACAATCAAATTAGTGTCAACAGGCCCTAGGTGACGATATTATCTGGACCTACCTGAACCGCCAGCGCCACAACGGCGTTCCATAGGGCTGTCAACAATCTTATCCACCTCGCCCTGACTCAAAACCTGCGCTTCATAAACCATACCCCGGTTCTCAATTTGTCGAACAAAGGAGCGCAGGTGATTTCTCGATCCGCAATGCAGTTTTTTGTAGAGGCCCATGAGTGTTCCATTATCCGTGGATGCCATCATCTCATTGAGATCCTGCAGGTCTACCTCTTCAATCAGCGCACCCACCAACAACGCTTCAATCAGAGATTGTTCACCCTGGGCCACCAGTGAATCATACAGGGCCTGCAACTCTGGATTATTGAATATACCGGGTTGTGAATGAGCGGAATCGATCAGACCATATCGATCGATGATCTGCAGCACTGCATCCATGTGCCGCTGTTCCGCAGCGGAGATGTTGTCAAACGCGGGCAGCCCCCAGAGCAGATACATCAGGTCATAGACATCCCGCGCCACCTTCTCCTCCTCGCGCAGGTAGAGCAACTGCTCCTCCTCTTCGACCGTAAGGCTCTGTTGTTGCCAACCCTGGCCTCCATGATGTCCGCCATTTCCCCAGCCAGCTTGGGCAGTCCAGACAGTCAGTGAAGTCAACAAGACAAAAAACATCGATCTAATAGTCCAAATCATACTACTCTCCTTTTTTCAAAAAACCGATTCGAGCCGGGGCAGACTTCCCTATCTTCCTGGTCATTTCAATGGCTGAAACAACTTTAAGAGTAAGAAAGTTGCCTATATCTAAGGATGTGCGTCATATGACGGATCCAAGGTGGCAGAAGCTGAGCGATATAAAGCAAAACCTGGTGAAGTGCTAACAAACGAACAGATCTGCTCATTTCACGATAGAGGAAGGGGAGGCAAAAATACGCACTCAGAAATAACTCGGCTATTAGGGTCTGTTGATACTATTTTTAATGAAGCAATGGCAATCACTAAACAGGAGCTTATTACAATGTCTACACTGAAGATCGCCCTGGTCACCGGCGCCTATCGGGGCTTGGGACTGGAAACCTGTCGCCAACTGGCCGCTCAGGGACTGCATGTCATTCTTACCAGCCGCAGTGAAACTGCTGGCCGCGCCGCCACCAAACAGCTCGCGGATCAGGGCTACAGCGTCAGCTATCATCCCCTCGACGTGACTGATCCAGAGAGTATCTCTCGGTTGGTGGAGCATATCCGTTCGGAGCACGATGAACTGGATATCCTGGTCAACAATGCCGGGGTTTTTCTCGACCCCAAGCCCGACCAGGACTCAGACAGCACCAGCATTTTCAATGCTGCCCTGGATACCTTTCGCACCACTCTGGAGACCAATACCTACGGGCCCATCATGCTCTGTCAGCAGTTGATCCCCTTGATGAACGGCAATGGCCGGGTAGTCAATGTCTCCTCCGGCATGGGACAGCTAACCGATATGGAAGGTGGGTTTGCCGCCTACCGGCTCTCCAAAACCGCCCTTAATGCTGTGACCCGGATATTTGCGGCAGAGCTGGCGGACACCGGCATCAAGGTGAACTCGGTCTGTCCCGGTTGGGTAAGAACCGACATGGGCGGCGCCAGCGCGGATCTCTCCCCGGAAGAGGGAGCAGATACCATCGTCTGGCTGGCAACCCTGCCGGATGACGGGCCCAGCGGAGGCTTTTTCCGCAACCGGGAACCGATTGCCTGGTGACCCCAGGGCCTGTTTTTTGTTACTCGACACTGCCCCCCACCACACCTCTCGAGAAAGAGGGGTGATGGTTTTTTTTACTATGCTTTAAAGGAAGCCCCTTATTCATCAGGGATCAGGAAAACGATCACAACAAAGGGAGATAGCATGATGGCAGGCTATAAACATATCCTGGTAGCCGCCGATGCTAACGGCGGTAGTGAACACGTGGTTGAGCGCGCCGGCTGGATCCAGAGCCAATCCCAGTGTTCTGTCACCTTGCTCTATGTGTTGGAGCACTTCCCCGAAGATCTGCCGGCGGAAATGGTACCGCCGGAAGGGGAGAGCAGATTCGATTGGATACGGGAGAAGGCGGAGAACAGCCTCACGGAGCTGGCGAAACAGTCGGGGGTGATAAAGCCCGGAATCAGGGTCGAACAAGGCTCCCTGCGACCACAGATTCTTGAAGTTGCCCGGGAGCTGAAAACGGACCTGATCCTGGTAGGTGCTCACGAACACCACTGGCTGGCCCTGCTCTGGCCCTCCACTGCCGACGGCGTGGTACACACCGCACCCTGCGATGTGCTTAGCATACACCTGCCAGCAAGTGATTATTCGTAGTAGCCCGCCTGGAGCGCAGTGGAATGTGTTTTTCGGCGTTGAACCCACTCATCTGCATCACCGTGCATGAAGGTTTTCCCTGCTCTTTTCCCAGGGCCTCCTCTAATACAAAACCCCATGCAGAACAGATGGCAAGTTATCCCGTTGAAGAAGCGGATATGATGGTGCAGGAGCACTTGACGCCTGCGGAGAGAGCTGAGGGAATGTCAAAAAGCATGCACAACGGCGTTGCGATTTCCTGTGATTGCTGCTCCTGTGAGGCTGAGCCCTACTGGGCCGCCCTTGCGGATGAGAACGAAGCTGACACAGGCAGTGGCACATCAGAATCCAGCGGTATGAACAATAAGGAGATAGCAAGATGACGTGGATACTCGCCTTACTGGCTGCCATCCTGGCAGGGGGGCTGATCTATCTGGCAACCAGAGAAGGGAACTATACGGTGGCCCGCAGTCTGTCGATGGCGGTAGATCAGCAGGCCGCCTTTGACAAGGTGCGAGACCTACGCACCTGGCATGAGTGGAGCCCCTGGCTGATGCATGAGCCGGCCACCAGTCTGGAGTTCAGCGACAACCCGGATCAGGAAGGCGGGTTCTACACCTGGGATGGACAGATGGTTGGGGCTGGTCGACTGATGCACGTGACTTTAGATACACCGACTCGAATAGAACAAAAGATCGAGTTCACCCGTCCCTTCAAATCGGTCTGCCGGGTCTGGTGGGAGTTTTCCACCCAGGACAGTGGTGAAACCCTGGTGAGCTGGAACATGCAGGGTCAGATGCCTTTTCTGATGCGCTTCATGACGGCCATGATGGTTCCAATGATCGAGAAGGACTACACGCTGGGCCTTGCCATGCTACGGGGCCGGCTCGATCCCCAGGCGGCGCGGCCGGTGATCGAGTTCCCGGGTGAGGCTGAATTCGAAGCCACAACGGCCCTCACCATCGCCTTTGCCGGTGGGATGGAGCAGATGGTTGAGGCAATGGAATCCGGATTCCCCAAATTGAAGACCCAAGTTGAAGCGACCGACAACACAATCACCGCCGCCCCTTTCACCGCCTATCATCGAGTGGATCCGAAGAAGGGCCAATTCGAATGCGACCTGGCGATCCCCGCCACGGAGACCACCGAGGAGGGTGAGTTCGTGCGCAAAACATTGGGCGGTGGTGGGCGCTACTTCAAGGTGACTCTGCAGGGGAGCTATGAATTCCTCGAACTGGCCTGGTATAGCGCTATGAGTCACCTGCGTATGAAGAAACTTAAATTGGACACCTCACGCCCCTCATTAGAGGTTTATGAAAACGATCCAGCCAGCGTCGACCACTCCAATGAGATCCGTACAGCACTCTATCTGCCTATCAAATAAGACCAACTCCGCCTTTATAGAGAAACACTATCCATGAACCTCTGATCATTCCGCTCACGAGTTGATCAGAGGTTCCCTAGGGCTTGTTAAGGCGTTGAAAAAAGGGTTATCGATGCCCTTCGATCATTATCAGGATTGTGCTACTTGATCCATCCACCGGCAGCCTGCAGGGGACGTGGATTGTCAGCATGGGTAACCCAAACCGCCAATGCACGGCGCGGTGCATCGGAGGAAGCACGGGGAAGTATCGTCTTAACCTGCTGAATACCGCCTTCCGTCTTTAAGCTCTCCGTTTCATAGCCGAGTACAACGAAGTCGTGGTTCAAGGTATGGCCGTGGTTTTCACCCGCCTTCACACGCGTACTGAGATCAAAACCCAGCAGTGCGGTATGCACTGTGAGCGGTTTTCCTATCGGTTTGTCGGGTTGGTATTCAATCTTCAGTACATCACCGTCCAGAACGGCTGTGAGCTTGCCTGCATGGGCGTTGTTTGAGGGTTGAAGATCTTGCCGACGAAACCAGCCTCGCCACTCACGACCGTTAACGATGAATCCCGGTGTATAAACCGTGCGCACCAGCCCCTTGTACGCGTAGTCACGTTGACGCTGGCTGTAGGTCGCATCAGAGAAGCGGTCACGCCACCCCAGGTAGTTCCAGTAGTCGACATGGAAGGCTACCGGCACCAGATCACGCCAAAGTCGTGGATCATTCTTGAGGCCGCTCAGCCAACGATCTGCCGGTGGACAGCTACTACACCCCTCGGAAGTGTAGAGCTCCACCAGCGTCGCCTGACTGTCCGGGCTTTCGATTCGCACTGAATCACCGGCGAGCACTGGGGTTGTGAAGAGTAGCCCGAGCATAGCGCTCGCAAGAAACTGAGTTACTGATTTCATGGTTCTATCGATCCCCATTGTCGCTACTTGAGACTGTCTGCTCACTGCTGCCAAACAGTGACAGAAATTGAGCATACCCCTCGCTCTTCAGCTCCGTCTTCGGCACAAAACGCAACGAAGCTGAGTTAATGCAGTAACGTAGCCCCGTGGGCTCCGGGCCATCGTTGAACACATGGCCCAGGTGCGAATCACCATACTTACTCCTCACCTCAGTTCGTGGAAACAGAAGCTTGAAATCTTTCTTGCGTACGATATGAGACTCATCCAACGGGCGTGTGAAGCTCGGCCAGCCGGTGCCTGACTTGAACTTGTCCGTGGAGGAGAAGAGCGGTTCACCGCTCACGATATCCACATAGATACCCTCCTCTTTGTTATCCCAATAGGCGTTACGGAACGGCGGCTCTGTGCCCTCCTCCTGAGTCACCTTATACTGAAGCGGTGTCAGCCGTTGGCGCAGAGTGTCCTCAGAGGGTTTTGTGTACGCTCTCTTTTCGGTACTGGCGTATTGACTAAAGTCCACATGCAGTGCCTCCCCCCAGGTCTTCTCCAGATACTGATCCCGACCTGAGTTGTAGCGATAGAATTTGTAGCGCAACGGACTCTTCTTGTAGTAATCCTGGTGATACTCCTCAGCCTGATAAAACTTACTCACAGGACGAATGGGCGTGATCACCGCTTGGTCGTAGCGACCGGAAGAAGCGAGCTGCACTTTAGAGGCTTCCGCGGCGTTACGCTGCGCCTCGTTGTGATAGAAAATAGCAGTCGAATACTGCTCGCCCCGATCTACAAACTGTCCACCGGAGTCGGTGGGATTGACCATACGCCAGAAGGCCTCAAGCAGTCCCTCGTAGGAGATAACCTTAGGATCGTAATGAACCTCAACACTCTCCAAATGGCCGGTAGCGCCCTTCGACACCTGTTTGTAGGTGGGGGTTTCGATCTTGCCACCGGTGTAACCGGAGATAGCCTCTACCACACCCGGTACATGCTCAAATCCCGATTCCACGCACCAGAAACAGCCACCTGCAAAGGTGGCGACCTCAAGCTTGGTCATCGGCTCGGTTGCCATGGGCTCTTTGCTGGCATACGTGTTGACCGCCACAGCCGTGATGGCGGTGGCCGCGAGAGCCAGCCCAATCAGTACTTGTCTCATTACGAAATCTCTTGTTGCCTAATGTGTGACTATTGAGACCTGACCGGCTGGTGAGGAATTCCCACTGTGATAAAAATGTGAACTTTTTGGAGCACCGGCTTTCACGGTGTAAGACTGTTACCAGAGCCTTTTCCCGCACCCGTTTTCACACTTGAAATGCAGCAAAGCACTCACCCTTCCCGATTGGAAACGGTACCGGGGCTACGTCTGCGAATCAGGTGAATTTGTGTAAGGAACATTCTCGGGGGCAACCGCACCGCCGGATATAATGAAGTTCATCGCTTCATCAATAGTCCACTCCGTGGAAACCAGATTCTCCACCGGTACGATCTCCAGATAACCGGACGTCGGATTAGGCGTGGTCGGCACATAGACGGCAGCCAACTCTTTGCCGGTACCGCTATCCAGCATGGTTCGAGTGACAAAGCCGACAGTCTTCATTTCGGGCGATGGGAATTGGATCAGCACCACACGTTGAACCTTCTCCGGTTTCTTCTCAAGCGCGGATATCAGCTTCTTTACCAATCCATAAACATTCTGAATCATCGGTAGTCGCTGGATTGTGGCATCAAAAACGCGCAGCAGGCGACGACCAATCACCCGACTTGCCAACCAACCGACAACATAGAGTCCAACCAACATAAAAGTGACCGCCATGACACTCTGAAACGCGGGTTCCAGTAGCCAACCGGCAAGTGTAGGATAATCACCACTGATACTACGGGAGAGAACCCGAACCCATGGAGCACCTAAATTGGAAAGCTGTTTGAATGCAAACTCAAACACAAGCCATGTGACCCAAAGTGGAATGAGCGTTATCACACCACTGAGCAGATAGCGTTGAACATGTAAATGGCGGATCTTCTGTTCAGACATGGAACCTTCCTAAATTTTTCACTCTATCCATCGATAATTTCTAGTTTATGCATAATACCCCCTACACAGGAAGCATCAGGCAGGAAAGATGCGACCCATAGAGCTATTCCAGACGTTGGCCGTGGTTGTTATCTGGGGCCTCAATTTTGTGGTTATCAAAACGGCGGTCAGTGAAATTCCCCCACTTGCATTGACAGCCCTTCGCTTCGCCCTGGTTGCAGCACTACTGACGCCGTTTTTTCATCTGGCCCGGGCTCAGCTACGCCCTATCCTGGGGCTGGCCCTGGTCATGGGTCTCGGCCATTTCGGCATGCTGTTTGTGGGTCTTCGCGGCGCCGATGCCGCAACCTCAGCGCTCATGATTCAGTTGGGTGTTCCCTTCAGCGCCATTCTGGCGGCAATCTTTTTCTCCGACAGACTGGGCTGGATAAGGGGACTAGGCATGGGACTCGCTTTCGCCGGCGCCGCGCTCCTTGCCGGTGAGCCGCAGGGTGGCGCAATCTGGGCCCTTGGCGCCCTATTGATATCCGCGTTTTGCTGGGCCTGGGCCAATATACTGATCAAACGCCTTCCCTCGCTTCATCCCCTAACGATTATCGGTTGGATGAGCCTGTTTGCGGTACCCATCCTCCTGGTCTTGAGCACCCTGCTCGAAACCGGTCAACTCACGGCCATACAGGCGGCCAGTTGGAAAGCCTGGGGTTCCCTGGCCTATATTGTGCTGGCCTCCTCGCTTATCGCCTACTATCTCTGGTATCGGCTTATCACCCGGCTGGATGTGAACCAAGTGGTGCCATTTACGCTTCTTGCACCCGTTATAGGCGTATTCGCCGGCGTACTCCTCCTTGACGAAACACTTACCCTATTTAAAGCAGTTGGTGGCCTGCTGACCATCTCAGGTGTGGCATTGATCCAGGTTCGTCAGGCCCGAAAACGGGAGATTGAGCCAGCCACAGACTCAAAATAGATGCTTATTTATATCTGACAAGTCTCTTAATGCTCTGCTGCGCTTCTAAAGCACTAATCCCACTGCCGTTATGATGCTTGGCTATGTGAGAAAGGTATGTACGTCATGCCGCTAGGAAATAAGTTCATCATCATATCTCTTGCCTTAGTGAAATTATCGTAATACGATAATTAATAATCATTAAACAATTAGACGGAAAGAGCATGTGCAAACAAAAGCGGAACAGAATAGTAAAGGCCAGTAAGCATTTATCCTACCTGAGCCTTATTGTACTTATTGCAATACCTATGGTTATTGCATCTATTTGGATTTTTGGTGACAAGGAGTTCTTAATGTCTGGGGCACCTGCCCATTATCTGATTCCTCATGGAATCAGCATTCAAGGGGATGTCACTGTATCGATTCGTCTCTTTGGGTTTATCGCCTCAATGATTCCGAATCTGTTTTTGATGCTTGGTGTCTGGCATCTCAAGGTACTATTTAGCCACTTTTGCAAGCTCGAATTCTTCACATCTGACACAACCAGACGAATGAAAGGCTTCGGGATGGCCGTACTGGTTTATGGACTGATCTATCCTGTTTCAGGCGGACTCTTAAGCTTGGCCACCAGTTTTCAAAATCCACCGGGCAGCCGCGTAATCGCTATAACCGCGGGTGACCATGAGTTAATGACTCTGTTTCTCGGCGGCGTTATTTTGGTTATTGCCTGGGTGATGGGCGAAGGGAAACGCTTATCTGATGAAATTAAACAATTTGTGTAAATTCGCATGGCTATCATTGTTAATCTTGACGTCATGCTCGCTTTGCGCAAAAAAAAATCCAAGGAGCTGGCTGAATATGTGGGCATCACCGAGCAAAATATCTCCCTCATTCGCTCCGGAAAAGTGAAAGGCATCCGTTTTGCCACACTGGATAAAATTTGCGAATTTCTCCAGTGCCAACCGGGCGATATTATTGTATTTGAGCCCGATAAGCAGGAGCCATAACTATGTTGGGTTAGCTTTTTGGCAATAGCTGCGCATACCAATGTATGCCTTAACCCTGGCGCCATTATCCCATAAATGGAACAGAGCTTTCATAAAGACCAGGCTAGTTCTATGAGAGGGACGGTTGTAATCTTTTT
>JAKSCN010000596.1 GCA_022360595.1 Chromatiales bacterium | reverse complement strand
TCAATACCAAGGAGAAGTAGATGTTAAGGAACACTCATGCAACCCATACTCATATCTTTTGCCCAGCGGCGTTATCAGTCGCTTATGTAGGTTCACTACACGGCGCTCCTTCTGCCTTGCTGGACAAAAAATGGCCTTGGCAGTGATAATCAAATTAGTGTCAACAGGCCCTAGCAATTTCATCAATCACCAGCGCTGTCAGAACAATTCACAAATAGCGTAGGCCGCAGAAACTTCCACTTTTCCTCCATAATTTCTCCCCAATTGGCAGGCAATATTAAAGATGTGGGATAACCCAATAACTGAATGTAAGACGTGGTTATGGATAAACAGGTAATAGTGGGTATGATGTTTCTTCAGGCGTTTGCACTTTGCGTGCTCGGCCTGGCGCTGGTGCTCGAGCCTGCCGGTTATCAGCAGACTCACACTACACCTATGACTGTCTCTCGAAATGATTAACTTAAGGCTGGTAAGTCTCCTTATAGAAAACAGGATCTGATCTACACCGTGAAACTTGGTATACAGTCCCGCCTCTTTTTGGCATTTATTAGCACCACCACTCTGGTCGTTGTGGCGATGGCGCTGGCCATGAACTGGGTGTTCGAGCGGGGCTTGAGCGACTACCTCATTCAAGTGGAGCTGGAGCGGCTGGATCAGGCAGCCCAAAAGCTATCTAAGGCCTATGGCGAAAACGGCGATTGGGAGTTTTTGCGGCACAATCCCATCGCCTGGGGCAAAGCCTTAAACCTGACTGATCTAAACCCAAACACTACAGTTGAACCATTCCCAAACAGCAGATTTCCTGCCCCCCCCGGTTCCAGGCCACCACCCAGACAGCGACCACCACTGGAAAGTGGCCCGGGATTCCCCAGCGATCGGGGCAATTCAGGACGCCCATTCCCACCACCGCCACCGGGCAGCAGGCCTGGATCACCACTCAATCCGATGGAGGTCATTAACCGCAGAGTGCGCCTGTTGGATGCAAATAAGCAGGTTGTCTTCGGACCGCCGCAGGTCAATGCCAAAGAGGTCTATCACCCGGTGGTCTGGCAGGAAGAGACCGTTGGCTATCTGGCCATGCGAAGAACCGAATCGATCACCGATGACTTGGCCCTCGGCTTTCAGACAGGCCAACAACGCACCTACACCTGGATCGCCTTTTTGGCCCTGGTGATCTCGGCAGTGGCTTCACTACTGCTGGCGCGGAGACTGTTGCGGCCGGTTCGCCGCATCACCGATGGTGCACAGAGTCTGGCCTCAGGCCAGTACACCACCCGCATTCCGGTTGATCGCAGTGATGAGTTGGGCCAACTGGCCGACGACTTCAATCATCTGGCCGCCACCCTGGAGCGCAACGAGCAGGCCAGGCGCCAATGGATTGCCGATATCTCCCATGAACTGCGCACACCGCTGGCGATCTTGCGGGGCGAGATCGAAGCGCTGCTGGACGGCATACGCCAGAGCTCGCCCGACTATCTGCAGTCGCTGCACGGGGAAGTGTTGAGCCTGGGCAAATTGGTCGATGACCTTTACGAACTGACCCTCTCCGACCTGGGCGCGCTGGACTATCGGCGTGAATCCCTCGATCTTGCTGAAGTGATTGAAGAGGTGGTGTATACCTTTGAGCGACGCTTTGCCGCCAGGGATCTACAGTTGATCAACCGCATTGAAGCGCCTGCGCTATTGACGGGAGATGATCGGCGTCTGCGGCAACTGTTCGTCAATCTGCTGGAGAATAGCCAGCGCTATACCGATGCGGGTGGTCGACTGGAGATCAGCCTGGATAGCCACGACGACTGGCATTATCTGCGCTTGCAGGATACCGCGCCGGGTGTGCCTGAAGCATCACTCCCCCAACTGTTCGAACGGCTGTATCGGGTAGACAAATCGCGCAGCCGCACATTGGGTGGCGCCGGTTTGGGGCTGGCCATCTGCCGTAATATTGTTGAGGCCCATGGTGGCCGCATCGAGGCCACTCTTTCACCGATTGGTGGATTAGCCGTACATATCCATCTACCTGCAGCGAGAACCTGATACCATGACTGCGCCTTTGATATTGATCGTGGAAGATGAAGCCAAGTTGGCTCGGGTGTTGGAAGAGTACCTGCAGCAATCGGGGTTTCGTACAGAACACCTGGCACGCGGTGATCTGGTAATTCCCCATGTACGCAAAGAGCCACCCGATCTGATTCTGCTCGATCTAATGCTGCCGGGCCGCGACGGTATGGAAGTGTGCCGGGAGCTGCGCCAGTTCTCTTCGATTCCTATCATTATGGTCACCGCCCGCATCGATGAGATCGATCGCCTGCTGGGTCTCGAAATCGGCGCCGATGATTATGTGTGCAAGCCCTATAGTCCGCGCGAAGTGGTGGCACGTGTTAAAGCGGTGCTGCGACGACTCGACCCACGTCTGTCAGATCAAAGCCAGCAACCGATTATCAAAGTGGACATGGTCAGCTTCGAGGCGCATATCGGAGGTCGTAAAATAGACCTGACACCTGTCGAGCTGCGCCTGCTCAACACCTTTGTGGAGTACCCCGGGCAGGTTTTTTCACGCGGTCAACTGATGGACAAACTCTATCTGGATAACCGTGTTGTGACCGATCGCACCGTGGATAGCCACGTTAAAAATTTACGCCGTAAGTTGATAGAGCATCTACCGGAGCAGGAGTTGATCCGTTCGGTGTATGGTGTTGGTTATAAGCTGGAGCTTTGAAGTAGAGCAGAGTCTTTGCTTGCAGATTTCTCTTCGTTGGATTGTTGGCGTAGTGCATAGCGCATGATTGTTATATTTTTTTAATCCCCTCACCCTGTCCCTCTCCCGGTGGGAGAGGGGACCCTTCGTTATAGGTTTATCCATGCTTTCTACTCCGTTAGCTCCCAGTAAGCATACAAAAACCAATTCTTTAGAGCTTAGGTACGGAGATTAAACCTAGGCCCTAATACTTGCAAACAACGCTGCTGTGGTTTGCACCTGCTTAAATACCTGTAAACAATGTTCCCGGTCTATTTTGTAAAACATGTATCCGGTTTGTACCGTCCTTTGACTCCCCCACCACCAATCTAATTCCTCCTCCTGATGGGTAAGGAAACCCTTCGTTAAAAGTTCATCCTTAGCTACTTCGTCAAAACCTGCAGATTTCCACCAGACTAACCCCCTCTCCCTCTGGGAGCACCCTGCGGGTATAAAAAGGTTGGGGTGAGGGAATCTCATTTAAAACCAAAGCTATCCTCTCCAACACACTATCAAGCTCACCCAGTATCTCATGATTCCAGAAACGCATAACTGTGTATCCCATAGCCTCCAGCTTAGCAGTTCGTTGAGCATCATA
>JAKSCN010000449.1 GCA_022360595.1 Chromatiales bacterium | reverse complement strand
TCAATACCAAGGAGAAGTAGATGTTAAGGAACACTCATGCAACCCATACTCATATCTTTTGCCCAGCGGCGTTATCAGTCGCTTATGTAGGTTCACTACACGGCGCTCCTTCTGCCTTGCTGGACAAAAAATGGCCTTGGCGGTGATAATCAAATTAGTGTCAACAGGCCCTAGCAGACTCTAGCTATTCTCATCCAGCAGATACCTCACCACCCGCAGTACATGCTCAACAGGCAGACCATAAGGTACTACCGTTGTCAGCTCCCCCTGCTGATTGATCACGTAGAGGCTGGCCGAGTGGTCCATAGTGTAGCGATCTGTTGAATCGCCTTGCTTTTGATACTTGATCCTGTACTGCCGCGCCACTTTGTCGATCTCATCCAGTGACCCGGTCAGTCCAATCAGCTCTTCATTGAAATAACCGACATAACTTTTCAGCACCTCTGGGCTGTCGCGTTCCGGGTCAATACTCACGAAGACCCCGCTCACCTTGTCAGCATCTTCCCCCAGTCTGTTCAACACCATGGAGACATGGGACAGCTCGGCGGGACAGACATCGGGGCAGAAGGTATAACCAAAAAAGAGCAATACCACTTTGCCGCGTAGCTGCTGCAGGTTGAAGCGATTGCCATGCTGATCCGTTAAAGCAAAATCACCACCCAGCTTTTCAGCCTTGGCGTAACTCAAACCAGACAACACCAACAGAAACAGCAACGACAGTACCGTTAACCTTTTAATCAATGGCATTTAACGAACCTCCACCTCGGTACCGTGCACCCACACCGGGTCACCCTTTTTGATATCACCTACCGGCGCGGCAAAGGCGTCAGCCACAATGGTATCGACGTTGCTGCCGGTTAGCGTCCGCATGAACTCAACGAGCGCCTGCTTCTCCGGCTCGGTCAAACCGAGGGGACGCACCCGAGGGTCTTGCAGCTCATTGGGCACGCCGCCTTGATCATAGAACTCCACCACATCCCTCAGCGTACTCAGTGAACCGTTATGCATATAGGGAGC
Organism: Chromatiales bacterium; assembly: GCA_022360595.1. Taxonomy (GTDB): domain Bacteria; phylum Pseudomonadota; class Gammaproteobacteria; order Chromatiales; family Chromatiaceae; genus BM503. The sequence continues at coordinate 3,137 of JAKSCN010000449.1, read as the reverse complement.
CGTCAAAGCGATGTTACGTAGTATAGGTGTTTTATATTTCCAGCGATCGAATGGGTTCTGGGTAACCTCGTAGAGCCCAAGATCCGTCGCTGGTTTTTCACCAACACTTTCGATAATTGAACGGTCAATCTCCATCTCTACGCCCGGCGCAATGATAACCCGCTCTTTTTCAGGATAGATTCCCATCGACTCCCGATATCCAACGCCGGTGTTATGCAACAGATTGTCACTGAACAGCGCACTCTTGTCGCCAATAGAGTGACAAGCGACACAACCCGCTTTGCCTGTAAACAACTTGAAACCGCGTTTCGCAGTCTCCGATACCGCATCGGCATCGTCAGCAAAGTACCAGCGATCAAAAGGTGAGTTACCCGAGATCAAGGCGCGCTGATAACTGGCCAGCGCCATACCAACGGTCTCCATGCTAACGCCCTTGCCCTGGAACGCGGACTCAAACAGTCCCTGGTAATCTTTAATCCTGCGGATCTTATTCAACACATAACCGATTGAGGGGTTGGCCATCTCATTTCTGGCCAACAGCGGTCCCCACACCTGCTGCTCCAGGTTATCTTCGCGTCCATCATGAAACAGCAGTTTTGCATAAGCCGTGTTATAGATGGTAGGCGAGTTGCGCCGTACACTGCGCCCCTCTATCCCCACCGCCATCGCCAACTCATTACTGGTGAAGCCCTGTTCAGGCACATGGCACATGGCGCAAGAGAAAGTATCATTGAGCGACAACCGGCGGTCATAAAAGAGCTTGCGGCCCAGCTCGATTTTTTCACGGGTCGGTAAGTTGTCGTCAGGCATCGGCACTGCCGGCAAACCCAGCGGGGGATTATTCACCAACTCAAGCAGATCCGCTGCCCGTCCCCGACGTAACGCCAAAGCACGGGAGTTGGTTTGATACTCAGCAGTCTCATAGCCGCGTTTATCATCGCCCGGCGTGGAGAGCATGGCGATCTGATCCATTGGCAGGCTATCCGACATTGCAGGCTGACCACCCGGTGCCGCCTGTTTGAACAACGTCTTCACATCATTGATGATCAGTTCATGATGCAAAAAGGCAACGCTGTAGATATTGCGAATACTCTTCTCTGGATCAATAAGAAAAACCCTTAGTAGATGAGAGTAACCGGCTGAGTAGCGACCATCAGTGGTCACTTGCCGCTGGACATCCTGATTATAAGCGGTAAGTATCGGTTTTAGCGCCTCTTCGGATGGCGTGGTAACAAACTGCCACTCACCAACATTACCAGCATAGCGAAAGTTATTACCGTACAGCTCCATCACCTGAGGCGTATCCACCTCGGGGTCGAAGCTGAGTGAAATCAGTTTTAACCGATTCGCCAATTCGGGATCACGCTTCATCTCCGACTTAATCTTATAGAAGACATGGGAGGTGAGCGGACAACCATTTACATCACTACAGGTGCTATAGATAAAGGCAAGCAGCACATACTGTTCGCCAAACAGATCGTGTAGCTGATAAGTAGCCCCATCTGTATCCAGCACCTCACCATCGGCCGCATGACCCAAAGGGGGCAAGCGATAACTGCCTACCTCTGGCAGAGAATAGCCCAGGTCACCATAACCTGGTGCAATGGCAAAAGAGTCTCCCGTTCCCATCGCTTGAGCGCTGGAAGTCAACAGCAGACCAATCAATAATATGCGTGCAAAAGTCGCAGACATACCATACTCCTTTAAGCACTTGGCAGCCCGACCACCGGCACTGCATGGTCAGGGCTGCTGAAAGGTACGCGCAACAGAGGTGCGTACCCTCCCACTGGGTAAATTCTACTGTTTACCCATATCCAGCTTTGCTACAGAGACGGTCTCATCTTCGGGTCTGACCGCGCTATAGAGAGAGTAAGCGCCAAAGCGCATCTGATGGGCGCGCCCCAGCTTCTCTTTGGTGAAGTCGATAGCAAACTTCTCTACCAACTCCTTGCCATTCCAGACATAGCTTTTGAAGTACTGCTCATTGTCTTCACCCTTCTTATCCCAGTTGGCCAACAGCGACGAGGTGTAGTAGATACGCGTACTATCCCAGCTTGATGAGGCCATATTGACCTGACGGCCAATCTTCTTCTCATAAACCTGCTTTGGATTGTGCGGATCTCTCATATCGAACAGGCGGGTCTTCCCGTCCATGAAGGTGTTCACCCATAGGCGGCTGTCATCGGAACTGATAGAGATATCCACCGGTAGCGGCACTTTTGAGGCATCACCGATATCGGCCACTGCCTCTGCCTGCCACTCACCCTGTTTGTCCTCATAGATCAGCCAGATCTTGGACGTCAGCGCTGTGGTAGTGACGCACCAGTTATTATTAGGCTGCCAGGCACAGCGAATTTCCAATGGAGCGCCAGGGACATCAAAGATTTTTTTCGGCTTTTTACTGTGCAGATTCCACAACACCACCGTATTACCGAAACGTTTCATCGCCTCTTTATCCTGCAGCATTTTGCCGAAGTCCATCATATAGTTGGACCAACCGGTAAACGACGAAGTGACCATCACGTTTTTACGCGGCAACACACGTACATCATAGTTATAGCCGTCGGCATACTTGCCCGTTTTTTGCGCACCCTGAAGATTGTCATCCGTTGGCATCCAATGGGTGGCAATGTACTCACCCTCATTCGTATACTCCACCAGCGCGGTGCGGCCGCCGTGGTCCCTGTTATTGGAGAGCCCACTGATCATGATCCGGCCCGGTAGCGCGTAGGTGGTATGCGGACCGACCACCCCACCGCTCTTCTCGACAAAATCGGTTACAACTTTATGCAGTCTGGGCTTGGCCGGATCTGTATGTACATCAAAAAGAAACAGTTTGTTGGTGTCCAGGCCACCAGCCCACAGGTATTTTCGGTCATCCGTAAAACCGGAATGGTGGGCCTCGTTACGGCCACCCACGGAGAGGCTGTTAATCACCTTACCGTAGCTCTTGGAGCGTGGATTTACATCGACTGTGACCAGTTTATCCTGGCCATCTCCCAACCCCTCGACACCCAGTGTCCAAACGTAAACAAAATCTTCCTGGCCGGTAATTTTAGCCATATAGGGGGACTGACAGGTCTCATCGGCCTGCAGCGGGGTAACGATACCGAAAAGGGTGGTACCCATGGCCAGGG
>JAKSCN010000604.1 GCA_022360595.1 Chromatiales bacterium | reverse complement strand
TGGAATAGGGGCTTGTTTCACCAACGGACTTCCAGATAATCCGCAATCACCCAACTATGTACTGGAATCGCAATGGGATAGTACTGATCGTATGATTTTCACGCTATGGCGTGAGTCATGTGATGATGAATACTATCTATTGGTCAGAGTGACACCCGAGAATAACCCTAACCTCTGTTCCAGTTCATTCACAGTGACTCAAAATAATAAACAGTTCGATCATATACGTTTAGTTGAAAGCCCGAGTGATCCAGCGTTTTGTGGCGCCCTTTCAGCACCAACAACACTCATTGTTGAGCAGTCCCAGTATGTAGAGCATTTTGAGCGTAGCGGTGCATTTACTTTTACCCATACGGGTACACAGCAGCCGGACAGTATTGATATTCCCGCGATTAACGGGCCCGAAGTCAATAATAATATAGTACTTAACCTGGAAGAACCTGAGCATGGTGTTGTCTATACCGGCATATCCAATCTGCGAGGCTGGGCGGTTGCGCCAAATGGAATTAAACGGATAGAGCTATACGTTGATGGAAAGTTTGCCGATAACATCCCCTATGGCGGTAGTCGGGGAGATGTGGGTAATGCCTATCCGGGATACCCGGGAGCCGGTAATTCCGGGTTCTCAATGGCCTATAACTATAAAAATTTGGTGTCGGGGCCGCATATTATTAAGATTCGTGCTTATGATAATAGTGAAAACTATCGTGAAACTTCGGTGGTTTTTAATGTAAAGCGGTTTTACTCCTCTTTCATTGGTAATCCTAAAGATATGGATCTGTCCAACGCAACTTTTGAAGCAGTAGATGGTAATAGTGTTCGGTTTAACGGTGTTACCGCGGAAGGGCTAAGATGGGACGTTATGCTCAGATGGAATACGTCTACCCAGGGATTCGAAATTGAAGAGATTGCCCCTGCGCCTTAAGGCTCTGTAGTGATCTGGAAAGATAATTTTGGAAGGTTCGGCTGACCGGCAGATTTATAAAACCTGCCGGTCATGCAAAGGTTATAGACCTTTACAGTTTGCGTAATAGGTTACTGTGGCAGGCCAGTCAGAAAAAATTCCCTTAATGCCCACATCCTGAGCCAGTACATCCAGCAGCTCCAACATATCACCGTCGTTATTGATGGCGTTCTTGGTTGTCTGGTAATACCAGCCACCACCGGACTTCAGTAGGCCGGAACGTTCCAGCGTCCAGGTGATGATGTTGATATCGGCTTCTTTTGCCGCAGTGGCGTAGCGAGAGGGTATGATGTTCTTATTGGCATCCAGTTCCACCAGCGCCCACATAGGGGGTGCGATGTAGTTGACGCCCTGCTGTTTCAGTTCAGGCATTTTTTTGATTTGGCTGTTGTAGCCTACCGGATCAAGGTTATCGTCCTCTGCGTTTTTGTACACCTCATTGTCAAGATAGACTGCCTGCCTCCCGAATTCAGGTTCGTTCTTTATCCAGTACAAGATATCATCCAGTCTGAAAGATTGTGCAAAAACCTGGTTGGCGGTTATACCGGCTTCCTTGTATTCATCAACCATCTTTTGTGCGTAGTGCTCTTGTGTAAAACCATTGAATGGCATCTCTACGCTGGGGGTCTTTAATTCTGGCGTCATTTTTGTCCCCAGTGTCTTGAATAGAGCGATACTCTCCTTGTGGGTCATCAGGGTGCCGGTGGCTGAATACAGGTCAGTACGCCAACCCGCCGTACCTTTCAGGTAATCTGCAACAGTGGTTGCCTTTTTGTTGGCGCCGTCCATTTTTCCTTTTAAGGTTTTGAACTCTTCCAGGGTGATATCGGTAGTGCAGCATTTGGCTGAGGCTGGTGTAATCAGTTCGCCTGTTTTGGGATCAAGTTGTGCTGGAGTAAAAGGCATGGTGCACTTGTCAGCCAGCGGTGTGGCCAGAATATTGGTGGTGGTATGCAGATCGCATTGAGAGTGACGGCAGACCAGCTCTTTGTCTTTGGTAAAGGTGACATCACACTCCAAAATACCTGCTCCCATTTGAGCAGCAGCCAGATAGGACTCTTTGGTGTGTTCGGGGAACTGCATCGCCGCGCCACGGTGGCCGATAGAGAAGTCGGTTTTCTTGAATGGGCCGTCAGCACATTGTTTCAGTTCAGTTTTAAGTGGGCTCTTCGCCATATCATTTACTAAATAGAAAGGGCGTGGACCAAGTTGTATATCGCTCTCTATTTGGCTTTTGCTGTAGATGGCTGTTGGGCCAGCTAAGATCATTAAGCAACAAGTGCTCAACATAAAGCTGGTAAAACGTGGACGACACATAAAAACCTCCATATAGATACTGACTAATGGTTTCAAAAAAAATTACTGACTCATCAGCCTAATGGCGGCCTGTTTATCCCGTATGTGTGTATTGTTACAAAATTATTAAGGTTTTATGACAATTGGTTCTAGGAGAGGATTGCAGGTGTAAACGCCTATTTGTAGAAATTCATTAGTGAATTAAAAACACGGAGGCGAATATCTGAAATGGGAAAAACAGTTAAGAAACTTCTGACCCATTCATGAGCGGATACTCTGAGGCCTTAATCTATTAAATCTTAAATCTCAGGAATTTTCTAAGAAATACTATTTAGTGCCGGTTTTTAATGTATAGAGGATTAATTCGTGTGCGCGGGGATCGTGAGTGGTTTCGCTATTAAATTCCTATTTTTTAGTACTTTTAAAATTTTGATATTAAATAGGAATTTAATGATCGATTTTTAGCTAAAAATTTGTCGCTCAGGAGTAATAAACGCTTAAAGTAAAACATATTCATGCCGATATAAAACATTGCTCAAATGGATAGCAGCACGATTCAGTCGGATCAGTGATCACGCAGTGAAGCATAAAAAGTATAACGATACAAATATCTAGAGAGCAGTGAATAATGACTATAAGAAATCGTTTCTACCTCATCATAGGTCTAGTCGTAGTGGCCATGCTGGTTATGCTGGCTTTAAGTCGCCACAACGCATTGACAATCATCGAGTTAGAGCAAGAAGAGAAGTTGCTGGTTGAAATCGAGGCCGGTGTGCTGGAGTTGCGCCGCAATGAGAAAGATTTTCTGGCCCGGAAAGAACTCAAATTTCTGGACAAGTTCAGCAGTAATCTTGAGGCAGTTATCACCAAGGTTCATGATTTGGTTGAACGTCTGAAAGAGAGTGGTATTGACGCAACCAAGTCTGATCATTTGGCAAATGTGCTGGGAACTTACGGCGAGAATTTTAGGGCTTTGGCTCAAATCCAGCAGAAAATTGGCCTGCATCATAATGATGGCCTATATGGCAGTTTGCGTGAAGCGGTGTCTGGCGTGGAAACTTTGGTAAAAGAGCAAGGCGAGTATCACCTGCTGAGCGACATGCTAATGCTGCGCCGTAATGAAAAGGATTTTATGCTGAGGGATGACCTCAAATACCTGGATAAGTTCGATAAGAACGTTGCTAAGTTTGAAATCACTCTAGCGGCCACTGATATACCACCGGGTGTCAAAAATGAGATTACCGCCAAACTGGGTAAATACCGCGGTGATTTTCTTGCCTTGGTGGAGGGTTATAAACGTAAGGGGCTGGACCCACAGAGTGGTTTGCTTGGTCAGATGCGCAAAACTATCCACCAGTCCCAAGAGCTGACTGAGCAAATGCATCAGGAGATTACCGATGCCGCCGAGAGACTGATTGGCGAGGCCAAGCTCTGGATGTTGATAAGTGGTTTATTGCTCACCGCCGCGTTGGCTGGTGTTCTGCTGCTGTTGTCACGCGCCATTCTTAATCCCGTGGAGAGCTTGGCGCATACCATGCATTGCGCCGCAGATGAGCGAGACCTGACCTTGCGCGCCGATGCGCAGGGCCAGTGTGAAATTGGCACCATGGCGCGTGCTTTCAACAGCATGATGGATGAATTTCAGGGGCTGTTGGTTCAGGTGAGTGGCTCCTCCGGTAAGGTAGGGGATGCCTCTCAACACTTGGCCGAGGTTACCGAGAGCACCATGACGGGCGTGCAGCAGCAACATGTCGAGAGTGACCAGGTTGCCACCGCCATGAATGAGATGGCCGCGACGGTGCGTGAGGTCGCCAGTCATGCGGTTACCGCGGCGGAAGCGTCCAATAACGCCGATGAGGAGGCGGACAAGGGGGCCCGTGTCGTGGCTCAGTCCGTGGCTGGGATCCAGCAGCTTGCCGATGAGGTTGAGAATACCTCTACAGCTATTATCGAATTGGAGCGGGAGAGCATTAATATCGGTACTGTGCTGAGCGTAATCACCGGTATTGCTGAGCAGACCAACCTGTTGGCGTTGAACGCAGCCATCGAGGCAGCCAGGGCCGGTGAGCAAGGGCGTGGCTTTGCCGTGGTGGCCGATGAGGTGCGCACTCTGGCCCAACGTAGTCAGGAGTCTACTGAAGAGATCAAGACGATTATCGAGCGTCTCCAGTCTAAGGCGCAGGCTGCAGTGCAAGCTATGGCCTCGGGGCGTAATCAGGCGCAGATATCAGTGGATCAGGCCCAACAGGCTGGGACCTCCCTAACGGCGATCTCCTCGGCGATTGGGGCTATTCGTGACATGAATACCCATATTGCTACAGCGGCCGAAGAGCAGTCAGCGGTTGCGGAGGAGATAAACAGGAGTGTGGTGCGCATTGCCGAGGCTGCCGAGAGAAGTGCCACAGGTGCAGAGCAGACCAACAGAACCAGTGATGACTTGGCTCACTTAGCCAGTGAACTACAGACCAGTGTGAATGAGTTTTGTTTGGGCTAAGCTTATCGGCTGTTTTGTGCTAACAGGAGTGATGCCGAACATGTGTCGAGGAACCCTCTGATCATTCTGTCTGGAAGTGATCGGAGGGTTCCTGGAGTTTTTTGCCTGATCTAGGTTGAGTGGTATCGGTAGGTATTGAAATCGGTCTAATCCGTCGTATGCCGTGCTCCTGCCGCTTGTCAGTGTCGGCGGCGCAGCCAACTCTTCTCTGCTTCCACAATAATGAACACCAGTAGTCCGACTCCAAGGATGCGGACCCAGGACTCTGCACTGATGGGGGCGGTGGAGAAGAAAAGCTGCATCAGGGGCAGATAGGTGAACAGAAGCTGAAAGAAGGTCACTATTGCCACCGCAATCAGTACATGGCGGTTGCCCAGTAGTCCTTCTCGACTGAGTGCCGAAGTAGTCAAATACCGAGTGTTGAAGAGATAGAATACCTCTGCTACAACCAGCGTGTTCACAGCTACTGTACGCGCGGTTTCAATATCGGCGCCATGTAGTCGCTCCCACAGAAACAGACCAAATGTCCCCAACACCATCAGGACTGAGACAAAGAGAATGCGCCAAGTCATGAAGCCGGAGAGCATGGGAGCATGAATATCGCGTGGCCTACGCTCCATCACATCAGACTCGGCCGGCTCGAACACCAGGGAGAGAGCCAGAGTCACGGCAGTGATCATATTGACCCACAGGATCTGGACAGCGGTAACCGGCAACAGCGTACCCATCGCGATGGCAGCCAGAATGGTGAGCGCCTGCCCACCGTTGGTGGGAAGGATGAACAGAATCGATTTCTTAAGATTATCGAATACGGTACGACCCTCCTCCACAGCATGGGCAATGGAGGCGAAATTGTCGTCCGCCAGCACCATCTCTGCTGCCTCTTTGGCGGCCTCCGTGCCCTTGATCCCCATGGCCACACCGACGTCGGCCCGTTTCAGAGCCGGGGCATCATTGACTCCGTCCCCGGTCATGGCTGCGACTCGCCCGCGAGCCTGCAGGGCCTGCACCAGCCGCAGCTTGTGCTCCGGACTGGCGCGTGCGAACACGTCGATCTCCTCCACCAACTCCTGCAGCGTCTGGTCATCCATCTGCTCCAGCTCCACCCCGGTAAGGGCCCGCCGATTTTCCACCAGTCCCATCTGGGTAGCGATGGCGGTTGCAGTGCCGGCATGATCGCCGGTAATCATCTTGACCTGGATGCCGGCGCTTCGGCACTGGGCAACAGCGGTGATAGCCTCTTCACGGGGAGGGTCGAGGATGCCTACCAGACCTAGCAGCACCAGCCCCGAATCCACATCCTCAAAGCGTAGGGTGTGCTTATCGGGGCCGGCCTGTTTCATGGCCAGGGCGAGGGTGCGCTGCCCCAAAGCGGCGATCTCCTCCTGCTGTGCCAGCCAGTGATCAGGCTTGATCGGCGCATCACCATCTCCGCTACGCTGTAGCTGGCAACGCTGCAGAACAGCCTCACAGGCACCCTTGAGGTAGATGAGTCCATTGCCCTTATGATCATGGTGCAGGGTGGCCATGAAACGGTGCTGAGATTCGAAGGGAATCAGATCGTCACGGGGCAGGCTGTTCTGCAGGGCGATCGGCTCCAGGCCGGCTTTGGCGCCCAGTACAACCAGGGATCCTTCGGTGGGATCGCCCTGGATGCGCCAGACGCCGTCTTCTTCCATCAGTGAAGCGTCGTTGCACAGCAGACCGGCTTGGCATAGTTCCCTAAGTTCTGGTCGGGTCTCTGGCAGCAGATCCCGGCCGTCTACACTACTGAAACCGCCGTGAGGGTCATAACCGACACCGCTGACCTGTACCGGGCCATCAGCCGTAATTACGCTCTGTACCGTCATCTCGTTGCGGGTGAGGGTGCCTGTTTTATCGGAGCAGATCACTGAGACCGACCCGAGGGTCTCGACTGCCGGCAGCCGGCGAATAATGGCGTTGCGCCGTGCCATGCGCTGCACCCCAATGGCCAAAGCGATGGTGATGACCGCGGGCAGCCCTTCCGGTATGGCTGCTACCGCCAGTCCAACGGCAGCCAGAAACATCTCGCCCGGGGGATTATTGCGGACCAGGGTGCCAAAGGCGACGGCGATAGTGGCGATGACCAGGATGGCGCCAGTCAACCAGCGCGCGAAAGAGGCCAGTTGTCGCATTAAAGGTGTCGTGAGTGTGGTGACATGGGCTAGCATGGCACTGATACGCCCGATTTCAGTCTGCGCTCCGGTTTCTACGACAACGCCGGCCCCCTGCCCATAGGCAACCAGAGTGCCGGAGAAGGCGAGACAGCGTCGATCACCCAGAGGGGCGTCTGTCTGGCTTGCTTCCACGGTTTTTTTCACTGCTACGGATTCCCCGGTGAGAATAGCCTCCTCGATGCGCAACTCCTTGAGGCTGAACAGTCTTAGATCGGCTGGCACACGGTCGCCTGACTGAACAAACACCACATCGCCAGGCACCAGAGCCTCGGCTGGCAACTGGTAACGCCGGCCTGCACGGATGACTGTGGCTTGGGCGGACAGCATACTGCGTACCGCATCGATGGCCTTTTCAGCCTTACCTTCCTGAATGAAGCCGATTAGCCCGTTGATGATCACCACACCAATGATGACTCCGGTATCGACTAGATGTTCGAGCAGTGTCGTGGCCACCGCAGCGACCAACAGTACATAGATAAGTACATTGTGGAACTGCGCCAGCAGGCGCATCAGAGCGGATCGTCGCTTCGGCGGTGGTATGCGATTGATGCCATATTTCTCCAGCCGCTTTCCCGCCTCCACCTCAGACAGTCCGTCGGGAGTACTGGTCAGGTGTTTGAGTACTTCCCGTGCACCCATGGCATGCCAGGGCAACCCTGTGGTAGCTGGAGTATCCGCTTGCTCGTTCATGTCATGACTCCTTTAGGCTACTGCCTCGACAGTAGGTGAAAGGTACCGCCAGATATCAGGAAGCTTAGACATAATTTTCCATGAGTGAGTTTTCGGTGCTTGATGCTCTTTGCTGAATGAGTGACTTTCTACTGGATAGGAAAACGGTGGAGGAGTGGATGGAGTCTTTTTCGACCAGCCACAACAATAAGGAGTTGTGTTGTCGTTCATCCTCAATCCACCAGCCATTGTTGGCTAGGGCCTGTTAACACTAATTTGATTGTCACTGTTGAGCCTAAAAAAGCACCACTCGGCGTTAATCGTCGCTTATGTAGGTTCACTACACGGCGCTCCTTCTGCTTTGCTGGACAAAAAAATGGCCAGTGACAATCAAATTAGTGTTAACAGGCCCTAGTCGCCTTGTGCATTATTATTGATTAACACCGCTGTCCGATTTACTCTGTTCAATATGCTTTAACTGGTTGTTATGAAGTGCTTTTTCGGAGGCGACAAAAGCTTCAAATATGAAAGCCTGGAGTGTAACGTCCCTTCTCCCACTGGGAGAAGGTCAGGATGAG
>JAKSCN010000601.1 GCA_022360595.1 Chromatiales bacterium | reverse complement strand
TATGCAACACCGTTCGCTTTTAGTGCTGCATTCAAGCGTGTCAGGGGCGTGAGCCCACAAGCACATCGGGCGGCCGCGCTCTCAGGTGTATAAATTGCCACAGTACTCTGTGCGTGGCGGTAGCACTGCCTTATCGAATTAGGGGCTGTGCTGGAGGGGGCTTATGGCCGTTCTGCGACCAAAGCAGTCATTGTCGAATAGCGAGGTTAACTCCCGCTGTTCGATGACAATAGAAAGGCTGTTAAGGCGAGAGCGTTAACCATATGCAGGCGTTAGGCGCCTGAATAGACTGTTATTGAAAGCTTTTCATTTTCCTAGGCTACTATCCTCATAATCAATAGTAATGCGTCCACCTGCATATGGGCGGAATCGTTCATCAGCAAATCGCTGATGATCGGGGTGGTGTTTGTAACTATCTATAACTGAACGGTCCGTAAAACGTACCACCCAGCTATGCTGAAAATCAGCATCCTTCTGTACGGCATGACCGGTAAACACATCAAGCACTCCCGGAATCTTTGAAAGGACACGTCGCCCTTCTTCCATCATCTCTTCCACACCCTCAGTATCAAGACCCTCGGTGTTAAAAACGATGACATGTGCCACTGGCTTCCATGGTTCGCACTTTGCAAGCAACTCTTTGGACTTATCGGCACTACCCCAGAGTTCAATACAACTCTCGGCTTCATTCTGAATAGCCTCAGCAATGCCTTTAACCATAGATGTATAGCCTGCCTCGCCTAAAGTCTCCACATTGTTATGAATGCTACGTCCTGCAGCATCTGCCAGTGCCGTGTAGTAATTAATCTTTGTAACACCATTATCTATAAGTTGGCGGAATTGCTCGTCTGACAATCCCGTGCCTCCGTGGATAACGAGAGGTATTTGCAGGGCTTGGTTGATTTCTTTGAGACGTTCTATATCAAGCTTGGGTTGACCTTTCATACGCCCATGAACAGTGCCTATAGATACCGCAAGAAAATCAACTCCTGTGGCATCAACGTAGGTCTTTGCGTCGGCTGCCGTTGTGTAGACAACCTCTCCGGGGTGACGCTCCGCATCTTCACCTTCTACGCCAGGCACATAACCCAACTCACCCTCGACTGGAATGCCGCAGGCATGTGCCATATCGACGATCGCCTTGGTATCCTGAATATTGTCTTCCAACGGTTGACTTGAAGCATCGACCATTACACCGGTGCAACCAAGATTTATACCTGTAACAGCGGATTCCAGAGATTCACCATGATCAAGATGGATAGCAACAGGGACAGATGCGCGACGTGACGCCTGCACTACAGCACTCATTAGCAGTTCAAAATCAAAATATTCAAAATGCGACTCTGCCAAACTGATGATAATAGGCGCCTGCTTCTTTTCTGCTGCAGCGATAATGCCGTTAATGAAATCCAGGCTAACCACATCAAAAGCGGCTATTGCATAACGATTCTCATAGGCGTGTCTCAACATGTCGCCCATATGGACTAGTGGCATGACTTCCTCTCTTGCATCAATTTTTTTGTGCTAGTGATTCAACACTCTGAATCTAAATACATTTCTTGTGGCTAATTCTTACTAATTTTCCGCATAACTCAAATTAATATATCTTAGGTTGGTCATAAATATTTACTTATTTGACGTTCTTGATGATATAAGAAGACTACCACTTGAAATTGGCTTTGGATGCCAAGGCTGATTAACTATTACACACTTATGCTTAAAGAGTTCACATGTTGAGTTATTACAAAGAAATTGAAGTTGCCACAGCTGAGTCATTTGCAGTATCCGATGTCACTGAGGAAGTATG
>JAKSCN010000326.1 GCA_022360595.1 Chromatiales bacterium | reverse complement strand
GCGTTATCAGTCGCTTATGTAGGCTCACTACACAGCGCTCCTTCTGCCTTGCTGAACAAAAAAATGGCTTTGGCAGTGATAATCAAATTAGTGTTAACAGGCCCTAGGCTGTGAGGGGTATAATTCGCCAATGGACCTAATAGCACTGATACAGAAGATCGCCATATTTGCGATTCCGGGCATCCTCGCCATTACCTTGCATGAAGCGGCCCACGGCTGGGTAGCCAGCCTGCGCGGTGATAAGACAGCACTGATGCTGGGGCGGGTGACGGCCAATCCAATCAAGCACATCGACCCGATCGGCACACTTGCCGTACCGTTCCTGACCTACTATTTCAGCGGTTTTCTGTTTGGTTGGGCCAAGCCGGTGCCGATCAATGGACGAAACCTGAATAATCCCCGTTGGGATATGCTCTGGGTGGCGCTGGCGGGTCCAGGTTCCAATCTGGTGATGGCGTTGCTCTGGTCATTGCTGATTCTTGTGGGGGTATCGTTACTGCCCAATGCTGAATCTGTAGCCGTCCCCCTGATCTACATGGCGGGTGTCGGGGTGCTGTTTAATGTCGTTCTGATGGTGTTGAATCTGTTACCGATCCTACCATTGGATGGTGGCCGTGTGCTCAATTCACTGCTCCCCGCCAGATTGGCGATTTCCTATTCACGCCTCGAACCTTATGGCATGTTTATTCTGATTGGACTGTTGGTATTGGGTATTCTCTCCAAGGTTTTATTGCCAATGGTTCAGTTTGTTATTGGAATTCTTCCCGCTTCAGAAATAGTTAATCAAATATTCTAAAGTAAATTATTAAGATGGATAAATTGAATGTACCTGCCCAGCACGCTCGCGTGCTCTCCGGAATGCGGCCCACAGGCCGCCTGCATCTTGGTCACTACCACGGGGTATTGAGAAACTGGGTAGAGCTCCAGCACGAATATGACTGCTACTTTTTCGTGGCCGACTGGCACGCTCTGACCACCCACTATGAAGACCCCAGCATCATCCCCGATAGCGTCTGGGATATGGTGATCGACTGGCTGGCCGCGGGTGTCAATCATGGTGAGGCCAAGCTGTTTATTCAATCGCAGGTGCCGGAGCACGCTGAGTTCCATCTGCTGCTCTCAATGATCACACCGCTGGGGTGGCTGGAGCGTGTGCCTAGCTATAAGGATCAGCAAGAGAAGCTGAAAGAGAAGGATCTGGCAACTTACGGTTTTCTCGGTTATCCATTGCTGCAGGCAGCGGATATCCTGATCTATAAGGCTGGGCTGGTGCCTGTCGGTGAAGATCAGGTGGCCCATGTTGAGCTGACCCGCGAAGTGGCGCGTCGTTTCAACCATATCTATGGGAGTGAAGCCGGTTTCGAAGACCTGGCGATACAGGCGATGAAGAAGATGGGCAAGAAGAACGCCAAACTCTACAGCCGTT
>JAKSCN010000203.1 GCA_022360595.1 Chromatiales bacterium | reverse complement strand
TCTGCGCGACGAAATCGACAGCATCGCCGCCGAACTCAGCCGCCTGCAGACAGGCCTGATCGACCTGGCCGAGCGGGAGGCCGATACCATTATGCCGGGCTTCACCCACCTGCAAACCGCCCAGCCGGTGACCTGCGGCCACCACCTGCTGGCCTGGAACGAAATGCTGCAGCGCGACTACGGCCGCCTGATGGATTGCCGCGCCCGTATGAATCAGAGCCCGCTGGGCGCCGCCGCACTGGCGGGCACCACCTACCCGATCGACCGCGTTATGACCGCACGGCTGCTGGGTTTTGACGCGCCCACTGAAAATTCCCTGGACTCGGTCAGCGACCGCGACTTTGCCATCGAGTTTATCAGCTTTGCCAGTTTAGTGATGACTCACTTATCGCGCTTTAGCGAGGAGCTGGTGTTGTGGGCTTCGGCCCAATTTAACTTTATCGAACTGCCCGATCGCTTCTGCACCGGCTCATCGATTATGCCGCAGAAGAAAAACCCCGATGTCCCCGAATTGGTGCGCGGTAAGAGCGGCCGCATTTTCGGCCATCTGATCGGTCTGCTGACACTGATGAAGGGCCAACCACTCGCCTACAACAAAGATAACCAAGAGGATAAAGAGCCGCTATTCGACACGGTAGACAATCTGAAAGGCTCTCTGAAAATTTTCGCCGACATGATCCCGGCCATCACCTGCCGCAAGGAGAACATGCGCGACGCCACAATGAAAGGCTTTGCTACCGCTACCGATCTGGCGGACTATCTGGTGCGCAAAGGCACCCCGTTTCGCGACGCCCACGAAGTGGTCGGCAAGGCGGTGGCGCTGTGTGTAGAGAAGGCTTGCGACCTGGCTGATCTCTCACTTGATGAGCTACAGCAGTTCTCCAACGACATTGCTGACGATGTGTTTGAGATTCTTACCCTGGAAGGCTCGGTGGCTGCCCGTGATCACATTGGTGGTACCGCACCCAGTCAAGTACGAGCAGCAGTCGCCAGAGCTAAAGCTCGCCTGAACGGCTAGGGCCTGTTAACACCTGCATAATGCCGGAAGTAGCTGCTTCCGGCACCCATCTACTCAGTAAAGTCATCCAACTCGATACGATAGCGGTTTAGTACCTCTTCGGTCTGTAACCGCTTTTGCCCAGCCGACACTGCCATCACCTTGGCCAACACTTCGGCCACCTCACCACGCTTAATCTCTGCCCGTTGCGCCTGCTTCAGATAGTAGTTGGTGCACGGCTTGCAGTTTAGTGCGATGGCCGCGGCAAGACCAACCAGCAACTCGGTACGGGTATCAAGGTACTCGTTCTCGTGGGTGGTTGCATAGAAGGCTTCATAGGCCTGTTGCTGTCTCTGCGTCAGCATCGTTATCTCTCCATTGGATATTCAGGGCCTGCCACCCCATTTTAATCGCCACTGTTGGGCTTATTTTTAAAACAGGATGGCCAAGGTAATCGCCCCGCTATATTAAACAGCCCCTAGAGATGTCGAACAGTCATCCCGCTGGATCTCCGCCACAAATTAGTACAAGGACGCCAGCTCTTCCGCCGGTATCGCCTGTACCTCCTGCTCCAACTGGGCAATTGCCTCCAACAACGTACCTGATACGGACAACATTTTCTGCAGCAGCGCATCGGCCTCCTGCTGTCGCTGCTTCATCATCTTGGCCTTTGAACCGAACATCTTCTGCATGGTTGAGCGATCATCTTCCCCCTCAAGCAGTTTATAGATTTTCATGTAGATTTGGTGAAGCATTTCATGGGGGGTATCAATAGCCGAAAACGCCTTCAGCGAAGAGAGTTCCTGGCCATGGCCATAGTACCACCTGCCGAACTTGCAATCGGTATGAATGACGGGTACATGGTCTTGCTCAACCGGAATACCCGCTACCAACGCCTGCGCGTATGAACGCCATTGAATATGAGCTGATTTGGCCTGACGCAACTGCGACAATACTTCTTTTTTATTCATGACAGAGTCCTAGATTTTATAATACGGGCTACCTATCAATCCCGATGGATACCCTTATTCTTAGCAGCAAGTGGTGGTAATCACTGTTCCATTGACCACCCAATAGGAGCTGATACAGGCACAACTCCCACTTCGCTCTTCACCATATACACCAGGGAAAAGCAATCATTCCATGCAATATGAAATAAACAACACTGACAACGGACAACCGTCCCATCCATGCGCGGAGTGGCCCATTGGAGGGCTGATGACTGAGCGACATCTTTTGGCACAGCACCTCGTGCAACTACGCCGCTCAACAGCTGGTATATTACGCGATATAGTCAGTGGTATGTATTACAGGGTAGTTTCTCTAGTGGGACATATTTGTCAAAAATTTATAAATCGTCAACTTTGTGACGGAACTCACATACATGGGCACACCAATTTGGTGAAAACGCACTGACACCCCCAGAAAAGACGGCTCGACAGCCATAACACCATAACAATTCATCATTGTGAGCAGACAAAAACTTTTATCCGGCATCCACCTGGAAGTAAACCCAAACGCCATGCATCTGGCGTTTCAGACGCCGCACCTGATATTAAACTCTGCCGTTTTAAATGGCGGTTTAGTCGAGGCGGATCACCTGGTCAATCTGCGCGTCCCGAAGGAAAATCCTCAGCCATGCCACACCCCCGAACAGACCCTGCAAAACTTTTGCAACGTCAACGGGTGGAGCGGCACCACTGTCGGTATGATGACCTCAGCGTCGATAAACTCATTTCGCATTCAGCAACGCAAGGTCCAAGGAGTGGATATTGTCGTCATGTTGACCACTGGTCTGGCCAATGCACGACGTATCGGCGACCCTGCCGAGTACCGGAAGATAGCTACCCTGCCGGCTGAAGTTGGCACCATCAATCTCGCTATTCTGACCTCCGCTCAACTTACCGAAGCGGCCATGGTGGAGATCATCATGATGGCCACCGAAGCCAAAACAGCGGCACTGCAAAATGCACAAATACTCAGCCCGGTATCGAACCAGATCGCCACAGGAACAGGCACTGATTCTACCGCCGTCATCAGTGGAAAATCAGCACCCACGATTCGCTACTGCGGCAAGCATGTGCTCTTTGGCGAAGTACTGGGAGAGTTACTGATAGACGCCATCACCGATTCAATTCTTCCCGATAAAACACCGGCTCGAAAACAACTGGCCTGACGGCCCCGCGACACTGTCTGAATAATCGCTGCTGCGCCTTACCGACCGGTAAATCACGTTCCAGCACTGGCAATTCAAACAGCACCAACAGATGACTTAGGAATAAAACTCTTCCTCCAGATTTCTGTCTATCAGGGTAACAACGGGTTCATCGATATTGCCCCACTTCAAGGAGCAAGGGGGTTGTCTACAATAGACCTATGATCGCCGGCTTTTTACTGGTGAAGAAGGAATTTTATACCCATGGCACTGCAGCTCACCGTACAATTCGTTGGCGCCATTCGCAATAGCCGTTATCTCCTGCTGCTGATCGCTCTATCAACACTGCTTACCGCCTACCCCTTCTGGGGCCGCGATGTTATCGGCCTGGCCACTTTTGACATTATGTTCTGGGGGGTGCTGCTCGGTGGATTATGGACGCTCTACCACGACAAAAAATCGCTCCATATCGGCCTGACACTGGCGCTAACCGCTTTTGTCGCCACCGTTTTCACCTACCTCATGCCGGGCCGTTATGCCCTGCTGGTCAGTTGTCTGCTCGATCTGACTCTCTTGGCTTATGTTACCGTTATCGTACTGTCCCATGTGGTTGAAGAGGGCGCCATCAACGCCGACCGTATATTTGGCGCCATCTGCGGTTACCTGCTGATCGGTCTGACCTGGGCTCTGATCTATGGTGCACTGAATCTGATTCATCCCGGCTCTTTTGATCTTGGCGAAGCACAAGCTGCCACCGCAAACAGCGATCGTGAACATGTTCCCCACTTTGCCGATATGGACCCCATGCTCTACTACAGCCTGGTTACGCTCAGCACACTGGGCTACGGCGATATTGTGGCCGTGACCCGCGCAGCCCGTTCATTCTCCGCACTTGAGGCAATCGTAGGCCAGCTCTACATGGCGGTGGTTATCGCCCGATTGATCGGACTGCACATTTTGGCCCGACGCAAAGAGCAGTGAGGCCCTTCCACAGCCATTCCGTGAGCAACCGACCCAAGGTATAGTGACCCCTGCCCACAATTACTATTCTCACGCAGGTGCAACGGCCTTGGCGACCAGAGTCGCGCTTATAAAGAGATGCCAAATTCACTGCGATACCCATCAGGAGGCATCATGACAAGCGATAACAGAGAAGAGTTGGTACTGCGAAGCGACCAGGACGGTATCGCCACCCTAACCCTCAACAGGCCCGATCAATACAACGCACTATCCGAAGAGATGATCACCGCCCTGCAAACCCGACTGGACGAAATAGCGACTGACAACAATATCAGAGTAGTGATTATCGCCGCCAACGGTCGCGCTTTCTGTGCAGGCCACGACCTGAAACAGATGCGCAGCCACGATGACAAAGCCTATTTCGAACAGCTCTTTGGCGACTGCGGCCAACTGATGACCAGTATCACCAATCTTCCCCAGCCGATCATTGCACGGGTGCATGGGGTCGCCACCGCCGCAGGCTGTCAGTTGGTTGCCTCTTGCGATCTGGCCATCGCCAGCGAGAAGGCGCGTTTTGCCGTATCCGGCATCAATGTCGGCCTCTTCTGCGCAACCCCGAGCGTCGCCCTGGCACGCAACATCGGTCGCAAAAAGGCGCTGGAGATGCTGCTGACGGGCGATTTCATCTCCGCCCAACAAGCTGAGCGAGAGGGCTTAATTAACCGTGCAGTACCCGCCGATGAGCTGGATCAGGCTGTCGATCAACTTGCCGCCTCTATCTGCGCCAAATCGTCCGCAGCCATCCACATCGGCAAAAAAATGTTCTATAAACAGTTAGAGATGGGTATTGAAGAGGCCTACCAACTGGCGCGTGATAACATGGCCTGCAACATGCAGTTTGAGGACTGCAAAGAGGGTATCGACGCTTTCATGGAGAAACGCAAGCCGGTCTGGAAAGGATGTTAACTATGTTTCAATTGCACTCAAAACTTGCCGCCGACACACTGTCGGTGGGTAAACTCCAACTCTGCGAGCTGCGGCTACTCAACGACAGCCGCTTTCCCTGGGCAATACTGGTGCCCATGCGCACCCGCATCACCGAACTGCACCAGCTCAGCGCCGAAGAGCAGACACTTCTGTTGGACGAAAGCAACGCCGTCGCCCGCTGTCTGGCCGGCCTCCCAACCGTCGAGAAGATCAATATCGCCGCCCTCGGCAACATTGTTCCCCAATTTCATTGGCATGTGATAGGGCGCTCAACCGCCGATCCCTGCTGGCCCAGCCCGGTATGGGGCTGCGGTGAAGCCGTGGCCTATGAAGCCAAACAGGCCGAACAGTTAATCAACCTACTACGCAAAGATCTGCAGATCGCCAATTAACCAAGGAACTCCCATGCAGTCCGACTCACTGGAACAGCTCAACCAGCGCCTCAAAGCCTTCGCCGTCACCCGCAACTGGGAGCAGTTCCACTCTCCCAAAAACCTCTCCATGGCGATGATTGCCGAGTGTGCCGAACTGGTCGAACACTTTCAATGGTTGAGTGAAGAGCAGAGCCAAAATCTGTCCCCCGAAAAAAAGGAGGAGGTCGCCATGGAGCTGGCGGATATTCTGATCTATCTGATCCGCTGTTCAGAGCGGTTGGATATCGATCTGATCGCTGCCGCCGAGCGCAAGATCGCCATCAACGAACAGCGCTATCCGGCAGAGAAGGTGTATGGCGATGCCCGCCGCGCGTCAGAGTATGAATAGCCGCCAATCAGCGTAACAACTTCGGCAAACACCAGCGGAAACGCCGTTTGGGGCTCTCCCCCTGAATGGCATCGCGCACCAACATCTCAGCCTGATTGGCAATAAGCAGTGCCTCGGGAATCTCAGCCCGCACCGCCTCGGCAAAGCTCAAAATCAACCCACGCTGAGGTTTAGCACTAACCCAGAGCAGACTCGTCTTCAGGTTGAGATCGGCAAATACCACCTCATCATGAAACCGCTCCAACACCCCCTGCAGCGATTGAAACACCTGCTGCTGTTTCAACTGAGGCGCCTTCCCCAACTTAGGAATCAACATCATAAAATCGGACAGCGGCTTTCCCTGCTCATCACAACTGGGCGCGCGTTTCCACAACGGTGTCCCCGGGCTAAGCCCCATGCTGGATAGATTATTTGCCATACCCTCTCCCGCCAATTGGCCTATCTACTAACAGTAGACCGGTTCTGGGGGATTGTCATGTCGACTATGTCAGAATGCGAAAAGAAGAAGGGAATCTATGCGCAGGATAGAGAAAAATATTAATTGACCTCTATGCTTTGGATGCAGAGCTACCTTAAGTATTAAGCCGCCCTTGCCAATAGCCAACATCTATCCACTTATCAAATTTGAATCCCACCTCTTCAAAGTGGGCCACCTTTTTCATACCCAATTTTTCATGTAGGGCTATGCTGGCTGGATTTGGCAGTGCAATGGCACCTATAACCGTATGAATGGAACGATCCCTTAGTTGTGCAAACAACGCTGCATAGAGTTTTGTACCCCAGCCTTTAGATACTGAAGCGTTTGACAGATACACCGTTACCTCAACTGAGTAGCGATAGGCACAACGCCCACTCCATTCTGATGCGTATGCATAGCCAATTACTTCGCCATCAACTTCAGCGACAAGCCACGGCAACCCAGAGGAGGCCACCTTTTTAATACGCTCAGCCATTTCACCCGTTGAAACAGCTTCCTCCTCAAAGGTGATAACCGTCTTCTGAATGTAATGGTTATAGATAGCTGCGATGTAATCGGAATCGTCTCTATTGGCTTGACGTATCATAGAGCACTCTTTTGCCTAACAACCCGGAAAGTACAGCAGCACGACATCAATTGACGCTACCACGTGGTCTCTATTGTTCTAATAGTATTGCTCCGTGGTAACCTGCCCAGGCTTATGACGAAGATGCCTGCTCATCCCACGCTCGGCCAGCAATGCCTTCATATCCTTAATCATATTGTGATTTCCGCACAGCATGACATGGCTGTTATCCTTACTGATCTCAAGACCAATCTGTTTCTCCAAGACGTCATTGACAAACAAATCCGTCATCCGGCCATGCAATCCGGCTGAGTTCTGCTCACGCGTCACACAAGAGACAAACCGAAATTGGTCTGGGTATTTCTGCTGCCATGTTCCAATCAGATCAGCATACGCCAACTCTTTCATCAGTGGCACACCGTGCACCAACACAACCTTTTCAAAGCGTTTCCATACATCTGCTGTTTTCAAAATAGAGATATAGGGCCCCAGCCCGGTACCCGTTGCAAACATCCATAAATGCCTAGTCTCCGGTATTTCATCCAGCACAAAGAACCCTTGGGCAGGCTGTGACACCTCAATCCTGTCGCCTCCTCTCAGAGCCGCCAAAGCGTTGGAAAGCCGTCCATTAGGCACCGTGTTGAAAAATACCTCCAGATCCGGTTCATCCGGTGCATTAATCAACGAATAGGATTTGGTCACCACCTCACCACCAACAGGGAGTTGCAGCCGCACAAACTGACCGGCCTTAAAAGGCATAAGCTCGACACGAATCCGTAACGAATACAACCGCTCTGTCCATGTCTTGTTCTCTATTACTTCGCCTTCAATAAAACTTGAGCGTAAAATAGTCATAAACAACCTATATTCCGAGAGCATTATTTAATGATAGATGAGGATGCCGAATACGAATACCAACCCTTCCATCTCACCAGTATGATGATAGAGATACAAAGCCTGGAGCGAGATCGCCTAAAAAGCGTGCGTTGAGAAAACATCATGCTGAATTTTCACAAACACTCCTTGAATCATCCTTATTACTGGCCCGTGTAAGCCGAATGCTCACATGCGGCTCATCATAGAGATAGATATCAATGTTCTGTGTAGTATCTATAATCGTCACCTCAACTTTTAACTTTCGTACTTTTTCTGAACGGAAAGTCAGCGTTGAGCCCTTTTTCGCCACAGCAGATAACCACGTCGGCACCTCATTGCCACGAAAAGTAGAAAGAAATCTTAACCGAAGCACACCGTCTTCTGTTTGATATGCCCAGTGATGATCTGATACAGGCCCGGGGTCAGCCACACCACTTAAATAGCCCTCCTCATCATACCGGAAATGTATGTCGTAAGGCCGTGGTCCAACAGGTGTTTTTACAGCACAGCCTTTCCAGTTGCCTTTGAGGGATTGAAAAAAACCGGAAAACTGACTCTGTTTTTCCAGGTTGTGTTCTTTACTAAAACCCGTTAGTAAGCAAAACACAACTATCAGACAGCTAAGTACCTCTAATTTCTTCATATCTACCACGCAACAATTCGGGACTGAGGCACCTGGTCACCATTTTGTGGAATATGCCTGTAACGCCTGGCTATTTCTCGCATAGCGCATTAATCACATCATTCCACGCGGCTTTAATATTTTCGAGATTATACCCGCCACCGCCCAAGGCAATCAGGCGACCATTACAGTACATTGTAGCCAACGCACATAAACGGGTAGCAACATAAGCATGAAATCCAGAACTCAATCCAAGCTGAGTAAGCGGATCACCGTCTAAACTGTCAGCGCCACATTGCAATAAGATGAATTCGGGCCTGGCATCAGCAATAAAGCTTTCGGCATTTTGCCAAAATTTTTTCGCGCCATTATCGGTACTGTAAGGAGGCAAAGGGATATTCAGTTTTGTACCTGCCGCACTCCCTCTGCCCGTTTCACCCATAAAGCCGGTGCCCGGGTAAAGGGTATTGCCATCCTGATGAAAATCAACTACGCATAGATCAGGATCAGTTTCAAAGGAGTAAAAGACACCATCACCATGGTGGGCGTCGATATCAATATAAGCAATGCGCTGCAGCTTATAAGTATGTCGCAAATACTCAATCGCAATGCCACAATCATTGAAAACACAGAAACCGGCAGCAGATTGTCGTGTAGCGTGATGCAACCCGGCAATAGGGATGAAGCCGTGTTGACATTCACCCGCCATAATAAGATCAACGGTTTTCAACACAGTACCAACAACTGTGCAGGCAGCTTGATAAATTCCCTTTCGTGCCGGAGTATCGCCATAATCCAGATAACCGCTACCCATAACAGAAAGCACTTTAACTTTATCGATGTACTCCTGTGTGTGGAAGAGCTGAAGCTGAGACTCCGTAGCCATTTGCGGCGAACACAGACTAACCTGATTAGCCAGCCCTCTCTGTTCAAACTCCTCCTTAAAAGCCCAATAGCGCATCGGCCCAAAAGGGTGATCTTGGCCGAAATGGTAATCAGCCAGTTCATCACCCAACATCACACAAGTTTTTTCTGTCATGACACTTACCAACCCTGGCACCAAGATCACGGTATGAACAAGTCATAAAACCCAAGGAGTTTAAGTCCTGTGAAAAATTCAGCATACTCTCATTTTGACCACATTCTTCGAGCGTAGGTTTCTAAGGAACACCAAACAAGAAACTGCTTGATATTATTGAAGAAAATTCAGAAAAAGCGGTGTCTCATGCATGCTATGCATTACACGAGTAGCAGGCATTCTGATCGTGGTTGAAATCATCTTGCGCATCTAACCCCTATACCTTTAGGATAGAAGCACACTGAATGCTCTGGAGAATACGATGGATGCAGGAGTAATCGGAGGTATATTAGGTACAGTACTAGGCGTCGGTGGTGGCGCGATAGGTACTTATGTCAGCATCAAAAACACACAGTCGCCGGAAGAACGAGCATTCATGATTCGAGCCTCAATAATCGCATGGCTGGCAATCACTCTATTCCTCATACTACTACTTGTTCTCCCGCACCCTTATCACTTGCTGATGTGGATACCCTACGGCAT
>JAKSCN010000009.1 GCA_022360595.1 Chromatiales bacterium | reverse complement strand
GGGGAAATACCCCCCAGCGCTTATCGTCCAGGCGGTGGCGTTTCTGGTTATAGCTGTGTTGTAGCACAGCGTGAGTTGCCAAGCAGGAGCAGATGGTCGAGGTGACATGTTCCTGGGCCCAGTTGACCACCTCCCCCAACGGTTCCCAGAAGGGCTCCTGAGCCAGATCGGGGTGGGTGACATTGGCACCCGTAATGATCAACGCATCAAGACCCTCTTTTCGAATCGCTTCAAACGACTCGTAGTGCTGATCGATATGCGCCCGGGCCTTCTCGCCACGCGGCAGCTCATCCAGGGTAAAGGGGTGCACATAGAACTGAGCGATGGGGTTGCTCTCACCGATCAACTGGAAAAACTGGCGTTCGGTCGCCTCCAGGGCAGCGTCTGGCATCATATTACACAAGCCAATATGCAACTCACGGATATCCTGGTGATGGGCGCGTGATGGCTCCAGCACCGTCTGCCCCTTTTGGCGCAGACGCTCAAATGTTGGCAACTTGTTGTGTGATACTAATGGCATGGCAGCAGCTCCTTCAGCTCCAGTGCTTACGGGCAATGGCCTGCTCTAGCAGACCGAGAAAATCTTGATCATCGCGTACTTCAGCCACCTCTTGAGCGGTAACCGTGTAACCGAGCGGTTTGGCTATCGCCTGGTAACGCGGAATGCGTGAGCGGAATAGGTGCGGAAAGATCCAGCGGGTAAAATCGTCCGGGTCCATCTCAGCAGCGTATTCCAGATTGTGCTCCTCCAGGTAGCGGCGTAGCTGCTCTTCGAGAAAGCTGGGGCGGAAGTAGAGGGGCTTGGGGTCCTTCACCGCACGCCGGATCAGCTCCTCCTCTTCCTGGGCCTCGGTGGCCTCAATGTAGAGGATCAGGCTGTGCTTGGCGAGCAGGTCGATCACTGCCGGCTCTTCCAGATCACAGAGGCTGCCACCGACATCGTTAACGAAGTGCTGATAGCCGTAGATCTCCCGGGCCTTGCGAATGAAAGCCGGCACGTCGCGCATGGCATCGATTTCCGCCTGGCGATAGAGGGCCTGACGTTCGTTGAACTCCTGTAGGGGTGTGCCGCCCAACGTGGGGTTGCCCAGTTTGCCCACGAAACAGAGCACCGGCCCGAGATCATCGACCTTGATGTTATTGCGGAAGTAGATCCAGTCTTTGCGCAGCAGTTCGCGCAGAAATGGCGATTGCATCGCTTGTAGCTTGATGACATCGAGAATGTGGTCATCCAGATAGCGTGTGCCGATCCGGTAGTCGCCTGAATAGTGAAACCAGTTATGGGTGCGCAAAGTGGTCGCCAGGTGGGTCTTGCCCACACCGGACATACCGAGCAGGGTGATGCTCTTGTTTTTCCAGGCTCGGAACTCTTCCAGGCTCAGTTTCACGTTGATTGGCCTTCTCTGTTGTCGCTAGTAACGGTTTGGTTTCCACAAGGGGAAACCATTCATTATAACGAGAAAAACGCCGGTTTCCTGCTGTTTATTATAAGGTTTTTAGTGGTTGCACGGAGGGGGAGCTTTGTGTGCCAGTGAGTGGTCAGATCAGGCCAACTAGAGGCACTCGCTAATAGAGCATTCTCCGCACATCCAGCTATCAGTCAGGTGGCGCTGGACAAAGTTGATCTGAGTGGGGGACACCTGCTTTCTCCTAGCGGGCTGAGATTCAGACACTTTTAGAGGAAAATACGATAACTAAATGGCAGGTGTTTTATCTTACTTGGGTGGTAAATGCTAAAAACTCTTAATCAAATAGGCCATATGGACTCGCAGGCGGTTAGAAGAAAACAGACCGATAAATTTCACCCCCCTCAAGTTGTTCGTCTTCTAGTTCTAACGAAGTGGGCGATTCGAAGCTGATTTCTAGTCGATCATTTGTGCGGTATGTTGGTGGACAGTTAATGGTATAGATCACTTGATCTTGAGTCATTCCTAGCTGTAATCCATGTGAATTAGCTTTTCGTAGAGGAAGTGGACCTCTTGGATTTCGCCGATATCCCTATTTCTTACTTTGTCCAAGCGGAATATGCAAGAAACATCGAAATGCATACTATGTAAACTACATCAAGCCAGAGAGGCGTTATTCCAATTATCAACTTATAACCAATCCCAAAAACCAAAAGAATTGCAATCACACCAAAAATTGCTTTTTTCCAGGTCAAAACCACCTCCTATGAAAAGGCAATTAGCAAAGTACTATTTAGTTCTCAGGACATTCACAATGTTCAAATGTTGCCGCTGCCCCACCAACACCTCCAATTACCCACCCGGGTAAGCTACTAGCTACGCTAGCTGTTCCTCTGCCTATACTGGCGAGTCTTGAATATCCTATACGCTCCAACCACTTAGGGACTTCTTTTCCTGCAGCATGACTTGCTACCATCCCTGTTCCCTTTACCCCAAAACCGAATGAAAGTAGGCACTTCAGAGAATATTTTTTAGTAACCGAGGGGCTTATACGCGCCTGAGGCAGGCCATTAGTCCAAGTTATGACAACAGGGTCTTCACAGCCACTTACATTATTATCGCTTTTGTTTCTATTTTCTGGATACGATTTGCATCCCCAGTATTTCGGAAATTGGTTCTCATAGCCTTGCATTGGCACGCCTCTCTGTCCAGGGGGACACATTGGAGCCTCTCCTGTTGGATCTATATGATTAATAGGATTCCCTTCAGCATAGCTATACTGATTAATCCCTCCTAATAATCCAATCGGGTC
>JAKSCN010000060.1 GCA_022360595.1 Chromatiales bacterium | reverse complement strand
GGAAATCGATAAGCGGCGAATGAGCACTGTTATCATGCTGGGACCAATAAAAAGCAGCATCACCGGCATGGCGCATAACCAACGGCAAAATACAGAGTTCGCTATGCTCTCCTGAAGATGCTGGTTCCGCTGCTGTTGAGTTAAGTGATGTCAGCATATCGTCCTCTTACACAGTGCCAGCCACTTTGGCCGCCTGCTCCATTTTGTATTGATTGAAAATAAGCTGCCACTGCTCGCCATCGTGAAATGCCGCGCCATGTGCGCCCGCCATCAGCATCACCCCGTCAGCAGCTGATAGGTTACCGGCACAAACGGCAATATCCGAAGGTAGCTCTACCCTCTCCAGGCGATCGCCCTCTAACGTCCAGAGTCCGTAATCACTGGTGCACCAAAGGCGATCGGCATGCCAGACGATATCCTCAAAAGGCAGAGACATATCACCGCGATGGAGCATAGTCCATTTGTTATTACGCCCACGAAACAGCGTGCCTGATTGGGCACCGATGTAGACATAACCGTCACCGGCACAGCAGACCGATTCAAGTCGCATGTTAGAGGGGAAGGCGATACGCTTCCAGCTCTTACCATCGCAATGCCAGACTAAACCACGTCCCGCCACCGCATAGAGGTCATCCGGGGCAAAACCGTCAATATCTTGGAATCTCATGTCACCCAAGAGTTTTACGTTATCGAATTCACGCCGGGTTGGAATCGGAAGATCCAGACAAAGCGATTCCCAGTCATTACGCCCACGACGACGACAAACAGAATGAGCACCCCCAACAACATAGAGCACATCATTAATCATCCGTATGCGACAAATAGCGCCACGAAGTGGGCCATCCTTGCTTTCAGGAATATTGTCTTCATCACCTGCACTACCACCACCTGAGGCATAAACTGAGCCAGCTGTGTCTATACTCAATGTTTTATTTTCATTGAATTGAGAGCCGCCAACAAAAATCCTTTCATACCCTGTTTTAAATCCAGTAAAGCCGACTCTATCTTCATCGTCATTTGGATAAAACGCTACATAACGCTTAGCTACCCACTGTTCTGAAATCGGGCTTGCTTTTTCTGACTGCTCTTTATTCCGTATCGAAAAACCAAAACAGTCCTTATTTCTAATGGCAATATCAGTAATCATAAACCCCTGAAATGCCATTCTGAATTCTTCAGTCGTAATTAGCATAACAATGCTACTCTATTCTCCTGATTGTCTTCATAAGGCATTAACTGCAACTCATACGGGGCTGCTGCTATTTATCCCTTAACCTCTTTTCCATCTCCCCGCGCAGAAATATCACCTGCCATTGCCCATTTTCCAGAAAGGCCGCACCACCCATCCCCGCCATCAGCAAGACACCATCGTTGGTGTAAAGATGGCCAGAACAAACGCTGATCTCACTCGGCAGATCACGCTGATACTCAACTCGTCCATTGCGGATAGTCCACAGTCCGTTATCGTTACTGCACCAAACCCGGTCCTCGTACCACACCATATCACGCCAACCAAGATAGATACCGCCATTGTGGATTTTCTTCCAACGGTTCTCCCGCCCCATGAAAGTCAAACCTTCATAACAGGAGATATAAACATTGCCATCACCACCACAACATACTGCTTTCACCCAAGCGTTAGTAGGAAACGGTATCTGTCGCCACTTCTGACCGTTGAAGTGCCACACATCACCTTTGCCCCCAGCGGCGTAGATATCGTCCTCGGAAAAACCATCGAAGTCCTCGAAGCCTTCATTATTGTTCGTGCCTGCTGTTTCTGGAAAACCTGCGTTGTGGGAGAACCACTCTCCTTTACCCAAGCGCTTACCAAAAGAACGGTTACCACCACAGATATAGACATACTCACCAAGTGTTTTTACTCGTCGAATCCCTCCCCTCAACGGATTGTTCGGCAACGCATTGGTGAGGGGGGTATCTTCATATACCTCACCACCTCCCGAGATATAGACACGATCGTTTTCACGCTCTATCCCGACAAATTGATTAATAGGCAATAAAGCTGCGCCGCCTTCGATATGTCCCCAATCATTTAGGGTCTCCCAGCCAAGCCGATCACCCTCTGGATCATCACGAAAAAAAGGGAGTATTCGCTTCGGACGGAAGCTAGGATCCCAGCCTTCTCGTTCTTCCTCTTCCACTTCTTCATCCGTATACCAACTATCTGCGATAAATGTGAACATATTTCTATCGCGAACAACACAGTCACAAATGTAGTACGTGTGAATCCCTTCTTCATATTCATCTAATGTGATCAACATTTGATCGTTGCTTCCGGTTATCTTAACGCTACTTCCTGCTCCGGAATCCACCTTCAGCTATTTGTCCTTATAGCCCTTTAGCATCGCATACTTACACCACTACCTATCGCAAATACCGAGCACTATGATTCCCCGTACTGTTGATAGAGCCCCGGCATGTCTACCAGCAACTCCCAATCGGTGCCATTGTGGCATCGCCGCACCATACATGCCTGCTACCACCAGAATCCCATCACCCGCTGAGAGGTTACCGGCACAACTGCCCACCCAGTCGGGGACTGCAGCACGCTCCAATTTGTCGTTCTCAATAGTCCAGAGGCCGTAGTCGGAGGTGCACCAGACTTTGTCCTGAAACCACACCATATCGGTGAAGTAGAGGCTCAAACCACCATCGTGGATATGTTTCCATTTGTTGCCACGACCGCGAAAGACATTGCCGTTTTGAGCTCCAATGTAGACTTGACCATCGCCCCCACAACAGACATTACGCAGGGTCATATTGCTGGGAAACGGGACTTGCTTCCAGAGACTACCGTCGTAGTGCCAGACGTCACCGTGGCCACCAACAGCATAAAGATCGTCATGATCAAAGCCATCAATATCTTCAAAACCGTAATCCTCAAAATCCACTCGACGTTTAACTTTCGGCAATGGCATGTTTTTCCAGAGGGGTACCCAATGATTAGGGCCTTCACGCCGACAGATACTGCGACGCCCACCTGCGGTGTAGACATAGCCATCTATATTGCGCAGTTTGATCATACCCCCGCGTTGGGGGCCTTTTTCATCATCATAGGGAACCTGCTGGGTTTCGAGGTGATCATCACCACTGCCCATTACGTAGACTCCTGCTGAGTAATCAGCAGCCACTACCTGAGGTTTTGGAATCTGAGATGCTTCAATATTCGTAATACGAAAACCGACTAAGTCACTATATCCATATCGTTGCGATTCAGGGTTATCCAATAGAATATTGGTCAGTCTTTTAATTACATCAGCTTCATCTGGATCTTCCTCTCCTTCCTCCAACTCATACTCCTGGCGGCCCAACAAATAGATAATTGAGCGACTGCGCACAGCACAGTCCACGAAGTGAAAACCACGGAAAAATTGCTCAAAGTTCTCCTTGTTCAAAACAACTCCTAACCGTTAGCCTCTAGCGCCACTATCTACCATGATCGGCTGCTCCATTTGCACTTACCGCCAATATCTCACACTTACACCAAAATCCATCGCAAACACCGCATGCCGAGCACACTATGACTCTCCGTACTGTTGATAGAGCCCCGGCATGTCTACCAGCAACTCCCAATCGGTACCATTATGCATTGCCGCACCATACATGCCTGCCACCACCAGAATCCCATCACCCGCTGAGAGGTTACCGGCACAACTGTTCACCCAGTCGGGGACTGCAGCACGCTCCAATTTGTCGTTCTCAATAGCCCAAAGACCGTAGTCGGAGGTGCACCAAACTTTGTCCTGAAACCACACCATATCGGTGAAGTAGAAGCTCAAACCGCCATCGTGGATATGTTTCCATTTGTTACCACGACCGCGAAAGACATTTCCATTTTGAGCACCAATATAAACCTGACCATCGCCCCCACAGCAGACGTTACGCAGGGTCATATTGCTGGGGAAAGGGATCTGTTTCCAGAGACTACCGTCGTAGTGCCAGACGTCATCTTGACCACCTACAGCATAGAGATCATTAAGATCAAAGCCATCAACATCTTCAAAGCCGTAGTCATGGGAATCAACACGGCGTTTGACTTTGGGCCGCGGCATGTTTTGCCACATCGGCACCCAGTGGTTAGGGCCTTCACGCCGACAAATACTGCGACGCCCGCCTGCGGCGTAGACATAGCCGTCAATATTACGCAGTTTTATCATACCGCCACGACGTGGGCCTTTTTCATCGTCATAGGGGACTTCATTTTCCATGTTGTCGTCACCGCTACCCATGACAAAGACTTGGCCTGGATAATCGACAGCCACCGCCTGGGGTTTGGGAACTTGCGACACTTGAACATTGATAATGCGAAATCCGGTAAGCAATGTAGACCCATAGCGATCATTCTCTGGCTCATCCAGAAGCACATTGAGCAGTCGCTTAGGCACATCCGCTTCATCCGGATCCTCCTCACCTTCCGCCAAATCATACTCTTTGCGTCCCAGTAAATAGATGGTGTAGCGATCCCGCACTGCGCAATCCACAAAGTGAAAACCACGAAAAAATTTATCAAAGTTCTCCTTATTCAAAACAACTCCTAACTGCTACCCCTTAGTGCCTTGGTCACTGCGCTGCCCCACCTGAAATGCTCATTCACCATCAACTGCCTGTGTCATGTGGTAGTGATTGAATATCAATTGCCACTGTTCACCGTCATGAAACGCTGCGCCATGCGCACCAGCCATCAACATCACACCGTCGGCAGCGGATAGATTGCCAGAACAAACGGCAATATCCGAAGGAAGCTCTACCTTCTCCAGGCGATCGCCCTCTAACGTCCAGAGTCCGTAATCACTGGTGCACCAGAGGCGGCCAGCATGCCAGACAATGTCCTGAAAAGGCAAAGACATATCACCGCGATGGAGCATGGTCCATTTGTTATCGCGCCCGCGAAACAATGTGCCTGATTGAGCACTGATATAGACATAACCGTCACCGGCGCAGCAGACCGACTCGAGCCACATATTTGAGGGGAAGGCGATGCGCTTCCAGCGTTTACCGTCGCACTGCCAAACTATACCGCGACCTGCCACCACGTAGAGATCATCCGGAGTAAAACCGTCAATATCCTGAAATGCCATATCTTCGGAAATCTTTTCATCAGCATGTTCAGCCCGGGTACCCAAGGGCAGATTCAGGCAGAGTGATTCCCAATCATTAGGCCCACGGCGACGACAGACAGTATGGCCAGT
>JAKSCN010000412.1 GCA_022360595.1 Chromatiales bacterium | reverse complement strand
GGTGAGAGATTTTGAACTGGATAAAGGCGTGGGCCCCCTCGGTATCAATCACATAATCTTCTGCACTAGCTGTGGCACTGAGGGTGAGGGCGGCAGCGGCAGTTAGTCCGATAAGCGTTTTTTTCAACATATTGATTCCTCTTTCTTTGATGGAAGTAGTCTTATAGTTGTGATCGATGTAGACCCAGCATACGGCGCAGCGTCTCGTCTTTATCGATCAGATGGTGTTTGACCGCACCGGCAGCGTGTAGCACAACCAGGGCAATCAGGCCGATAGCCAGAACGTAGTGGATCTGGCCAGCAAGATCTTCTTGATTTGGGATAGAAGTGACAGTGGCTGGTAGGGAAAACCAGCTAAACACCTGTATTGGTCGACCGTCAGCGGTGGAGATCAGATAACCGCTAATAAAGATCACAATCAATAGCAGATAGAGTAACCCGTGCACGATATGGGCGATCTTCTTCTCTATATTACTGTGTTCGGGGAGCGGGGCCGGGCGCCTATCGACAAAGCGCCAGAGCAGGCGCAGCAGCATCACCACAGCCAGTAAGATGCCGATGCTCTTGTGTAGGTGTGGGGCCTGGCGGTACCACTCGTCGTAGTAGCTCAGGCTGGTCATCCACAGCCCCAGGATGAAAAGACCGAGTACGCTGAAGGCGACCACCCAATGAAAGGTGATGCTGATGAGTCCCCAGCGCTGTTCACTGTTGCGCAGTTGCATCTTATGGTTCTCCTTCAACGTGGCCAAAATTTCCTGCCTCATAATCTCGGTAAGCCTGCACCAGCTCCTCTTGGGTATTCATGACAAAAGGACCGTGCCGGGTGATGGGCTCATGCAGCGGCCGGCCTGAGATCAGCAGAAAACGGCTGTTGGATGCGGCTTCCACGCTCACTTTGTCGCCGCTGCTCAACACGGCCAGTTGGTTGCTGGTAATATGCGCAGATGATATTGGGCCATGTACGGTGACATCCCCCTCGATAATGAACAGAAAAGCTGTATGTTCAGAGGGAATGGTCTCCTGATAAGTTCCACCTTCTGCCAACTGCACATCGAAAAACTGTGGACTGGTTGCAATATCTTTTACTGGGCCGGTAGTGCCTTGAGCAGTTGTACCGGTGATTACCCGGATCTTTGTCTCGGGCGAACGTCGCTCTTCGGGAATCTGAGCAGGCTCAAAATCCTGATAGCTTGGGGCCTGCATTTTGTTGGCTGCGGGCAGATTGAGCCAGAGCTGAAAACCGAACAGCAGACCAGACTCCTGCTCGGGTATCTCCGAATGTTCAATGCCGCTGCCGGCAGTCATCCACTGTACTCCCCCCGCTTGCAACAGGCCGCTGTGGCCTGCGCTGTCACGATGCCTGACCCGGCCTGCCAGCAGATAGGTGACCGTCTGAAACCCGCGGTGGGGATGAGGGGGGAATCCCTTGATGTAGTCGTTCGCGTTATCCGATTTGATCACATCCAACAGTAGAAATGGATCTAGTTGCAGTGTGGCCGGGAAAGGAATGTAATTCGTTAGATTCACCCCGGCACCGTCCTGGCTCCTCTGGCCGCTGGTAATGCGAGTCACAGAGCGCTGCTGTCTTGGTGTGACAGATTGTTGATGGGGATGCACATCAGCTCCTCAGCCGCTTGACTGGATAGTGGTTAGTTAAACGATAGTGATTATCGTTAGATGTTATTTAGCTTAAATTATTTTGTCTGACGGGATTAGTAGGCATTGATGGTAAGGATAGTTCCATTATTGGAACAATTGCGGTTGTTGTTGAAGCGGTCAGGTGTAATTGGCTGTCAGAAAATCGACAAAGCTTTTCACCTTAGGGGTGAGGTGGCGAGGAGACGGATACACAATATAGATGCCGTCCGTGCACAGCTTCCAATCCCGGAGTATCGGTTTCAGTGAACCATTGGCAAGCTGTTGCCGGCAGATGTTGTTGGGCATGATGGCAATGCCGAGAGAGCCCATTGCTGCATCGCGCAGCGTGAGATGATTATTGGCGGTGAATTGAGGGGTAAAGTTAATCTGCTGCTTATCTCCGCTGACGCCGTGTTTGAAAGTGAACAGGAAGCGCCGGTCGTTGGTATTGTAGAGCAGAGTAGGGTGTAGCAGCAGCTCTTCCGGGGTAGTAGGTTCGCCCATCGTTTCGAGGTAGATGGGGCTGGCGCAGACCAGGTGTTCACCTGTGTAGAGACGACGGGCAATGAGTGAGGAGTCCTCCAAACTGCCGGCGCGAATAGCCAGATCGTAACCCTCTTCAACCAGGTCTACCAAGCGGTTGGATAGATCGAGTTCAACGCGAATTTTAGGGTACTGTTTCATATAGTCAGCAATCAGGTAGCCGAGCACATCGACCCCCTCTTCGACTGGGGCCGAGATACGCAGCAGCCCTTGGGGATCTTGTTGGCCCAGGGTAACGGTGCGCTCTGCCTCTTCGGCCTCGGCGATAACCCGTTTGCAGCGCTCGTGGAACATCGCCCCCAGTTCGGTCAGCTTCAACTTGCGGGTGGTGCGTTGCAGCAGTCTGGTGCCAAGTTGTGTTTCCAGATTGCTGATGCGGCGGCTAATGGTCGATTTTGGAATGCCTGTATTACGTGAAGCACCGATGAATGATCCTGCGTCCACCACCTTGGCAAAAATTAGCATGTCGTTCAGGTCGATCATCTACTGATCCTCTGGATTTGATTAGAGGATAGTTTAAGCGGATACGGTGAGAGTGTCAGAGCTAATCAATCCATCGATATCCAACGGCTTACCCAGGGCGTAGCCTTGGGCGTAGTCAACCCCAATGGCTTTCAGGGCTTCAAAGATCTCATCGGAGCTGACGAATTCGGCAATGACCTTCTTATCCATAAAGTGGGCCACTTCAGTGATCGATTTCACCATGGCGTAGCTCGACTTTTCTGCGAGCATATCTTTCACGA
Organism: Chromatiales bacterium; assembly: GCA_022360595.1. Classification (GTDB taxonomy): domain Bacteria; phylum Pseudomonadota; class Gammaproteobacteria; order Chromatiales; family Chromatiaceae; genus BM503. The sequence goes on along the minus strand of JAKSCN010000412.1, from coordinate 4,302 downwards.
AAATACCGTCGATCTTGATAGCGTCGATAGGGAACTCCTTGAGATAGGAGTAGGAGGCGTAACCAGATCCAAAATCATCAAGATAGAACTGGCAGCCGCGGTTTCTAATGCCGGTAACGATGCTTTTGGCCCGCTCCATGTTGGAGACAAAGGCTGTTTCGGTAATTTCGAAAGCGAGCCGTTCAACAGGAAAGGTGCACTCGTCTAATTTACGTTTGATGAATTGGCTGAAATCCTGATCCGTGAGGGTCAGGGCTGAGAGGTTCAGGCTGAACCGTTCGTTGTTGGGCAGTTGGGTATGGTGCTTGTTCATCCAGGTGAAAAAGCGGTTGATTACCCAGCGATCCACATAGCGCATACGGTCGAATTGTTCAGCAGCCTGAATAAACTGTACCGGCGTGGAGAGATTATTATTCTCATCGTATACCCGTAACAGAATTTCGTAATGGGGTGATGCGTCTTGCTGCGAGTCCACGGGTGAAATTATTTGGCCAAAAAGCTTGAGGCGATCTTTCTCAAGTGCTTTTTCGATGGCCGGGACTGAGCGTATAAGTTTCTGTCGAGAGGTGTATGCTTCGGCGGTAGATTGGTAGATGCGTGTGCAATTTCGCCCTTCATGGCGCGCCAGATTACAGGCTGCGGCAGAGGCGTTGAGTAGATCGTTGACCGATGCGCTGTTGGTATCAATCGGTACTATGCCAATACTGGCTGTAATAGTGAGATCGGTATCATCCCATTTGAATTTGAATGATTCAACGGCGAGCCGTTGACGCTCGGCAATTTCATAGCCGCGCTGGAGAGGACAGTTCTGGATGAGAACGCCGTATTCGTCATCGCCCATGCGGGCCAGTTGAGCGCTGCTTGGGGAGTAAGTTCTTAACAGCTTGCCGATGGAGTTCAGCAGTTCGTCGCCTCCTTCGGTGCCGCAGACATCGTTCACCACTCGGAACCCGTCGATATTGATCGTAATGAAGATGTGATGATTATTTTCCGCTCTACTGCTTGCCAGCGCCTCGCTCAGAACCCTCTGAAAGGCTTTACGACTTAGCAGCCCGGTAAGCTCATCTTTATCACTTTCATTTTTGAACTGGTTGTAGGTCTGCTGCAGCAGGCGATGAACGGCGCGGTCCACCATGGGCAGTTCACCACGCTCCAATATACTGTATGTTTTATCCTGAAGTTTTTGAGCAAACGTTATTAGTGTGTAATCGGCGGCTTTTTGACCACTGCCATCTACAAATACCAAACGCAGTGAGTTGGTTGACTTCCAACCCAGACTGAGGAACTTAGGTTGGTCATCGTCATTGTGTTCGATAATCCAGTCGCCAATAGCGATGCGACGCGCCTCTTCAACCCAGGGTTTCAGTTCTTCACTGATGTTAGTGAGCGAAATATCGCTTTCCGGTTCGTAATCGGGTAGATAGTCGATTAGCTCTTCCCGTGTGAGTGTAACCCGCTCACGAGTGAACTCAGCGAAGGTCTGTGAATCGGGTTTTAGCAGATCCTGGAGGTGATCTATGCAGTCATCCGCCTGGCGACGAAAGACCGGGTAGGCCAGGTAACCACTCTTGAGGGTGCTAATCAGTTCCTCAACTTCTGTTTCAGGCAGGGGTGATTGCTCAGCATCCTCCGGGAAGGCGCGTTGCAGTAGTTCAAAAACACCTGAATACTGTTTCCACGTCTGGCTCTGCTTGCTTTTGGTTGCGGCGATGGTGGTAAGCAGCCCGGGCCAGCCCATCTCCAGCACCTTTTTGCTCGCTTGGGGAATAGGTTCAGCGGTCAGTGTCTGCACCAGAAAATTGAGTACAAAGGTCTGGGCTCGTTGCCGTGTCTCCTCCAGTTGTGCACTGCGCAGCACGATAGAGATGTTGTCGTCAAACTGCATTTTCTGCAGCTTTAACAGGGTCTCCATACGCTTTTCGATCACTGGCAGTTCAATTGCGCGGCCTTTTTTCTTCATCAGGCTGCTGATCTGGGTCAGTGAATCGAGTAAGGGTTGGTTTTTCTCCGACTCATTGGAGGAGATGAACGGCGCCAGTTCACCCACCACTTGCAGTAGCTTGCGGGCCGGGTGGTCAGGATCGTTGAGCAGCGTGGGGTTGATCAATGACTCTTTGACCAGCGGCACTTCCAAGTCATTGATGAACGACTTTAGCTCTTCACCGAGGAGTTCATCCTGCTGAATTGAAGAGACCAGTGACTCGGTGGTCTCAATGCTGTTGGTGGTTGCGTTATCGAAAGTGATTTCGTTGGTTGATGTGTTGGCTTGCTTGGCCAGTAGCTCTTTTAGCTGTTCGCTGATCGATTTATCACGGCTTGAGGTGATCGATTCAAGCAACTCTATGACCGCCCCCTGGTCGGCAACGATGCGGGGTAGGTCTTTATCTGATTCCGGCTGGTAGTTGCGGGCCAGCGCCTGCAGTGGTGACATTGTCGAATGCGGGGAAAGTGCGGCCAAAGCGCCGACAATATCCTCTTTCTGGTGCACTCGGGTCAGCTGATTGACCTCCTGGGAGGATTCGCGGTTGAGCTGTTGGGTTGACCAGGTGGTCGGCAGGCGTCCCTGGCGGCTCTCCTGCTCACTAAATCCGTAACCTGTAAACAGTTTGTTGAGTTCATCGTACAGATCAGTGAGATGTACAAGCACTACCTGATGGAAGACTTCAAAGAGGACATTTTTAGCGACTTGGGTAAAACCAAGGGGGATTAACGCCTCTTTAAACGACCACAACAGGCTATAGGGTGAAAAGGGGCCATCCTCATTATGGATCTGTTGATTCAGTAGTTTGCTGAGGCTGTACTCAAAATGGTTGACCAATGCCAGGTATTTGCCGTCGAACTTGCGGGCAATACCAATAATCACCAGCCACTCATCGAACTCGTCCTGATCGACCAGATCAAGCTCGCCGTCCTCTTTTGTATCCTTTGGGGTTCCTGAGAGCAGGGCGTCAAAGTTGCTGTGTATGGTTTGTAAGAGCAGCTTTTTCAGACCCGCCTTATCGCTGTCGAGCCGTGATGAGGCAAACTGCAGGTCAGTGCGGTCGTTATTGGAGCTGGCGTTTTCAGCAGCGATCATCAGCTCGTCGCTGCCCCTAAAAATCAGATTATCGAAGTGCTTGAGAATATAGGCCTCTGTCCGCTGGTGCAGGTTATCTATAATCTCTTGGCTGTTGGCGGGTGTTTTCCTGGTTGCAGCGGTTTTAGGGGCTGAACCCTGTTCCTGTTTTTTGGCATGTTGAGCCAGATAGTCAATGACCTCCTGTTCTTTATCCGCTGTTTTAAATGCAACGCCGATACCGCTAACACACAGGTGCGCGATAGTGATGGCGATCTCCTTGCTCTTTTTGCCGCCAAAAGTAAGCTGAATAATGCTTTCAAGGCCCCGGATATTTTTACTGTTGGTATGGGAGAGCAGGCTGTTAATGGATGACTGGTCGATCTGGATAAACATCCCACCCGCAGAGAAATCTCTGATCTTGCATGGATGATCAGCTAGGCCTGGGCTACTGAAAACGGCGCTATGGTCTACTGAAGTCCTAGGGTGTGCTCTTCTTTCCATAACCTTCTAGTGGGCTTGGGACTCTTCATACTCATAGAGTATCGGCAACGGCCCGGTAAATGTTAGTCGACAGACTAAAAAATTTATAGTGTTGTCATATTCTTGGTGTTAATGACGATAGATTAGCACATAGATTCCTAAAGTGGGGTAACTTATTGAATAATTGATAAATTATTAACATATCCAAATATTCCTATAGAGTCCGTATCCGTTGAGATTACAGCCTGCCATTCACGTTTGAAAACAAGAGTCGGAATTTTTTTGCCGCAGCATATAGACAAACATTTCGCTTTCTTTTAATATGCGCGCCTCGTTCAGGTTGCAACGACAATCTGGGCGGATCGCACCGGCAATCACGAGTGCAAGTGACGATCTAAAAAGTGCTTAGTCCCCTTCGTCTAGAGGCCTAGGACACCGCCCTTTCACGGCGGTAACAGGGGTTCGACTCCCCTAGGGGACGCCATATAAGAAGCCGCTGCCTTTTGGGTAGTGGCTTTTTTTATTGGTCAAAGCCAGTACCTGTTATCTCTTGTTCCGCATGCGCACTTGTTTAGGTGTTACCCCTAAGTTGGCTTTGAAGGCTTTTCGGAAAGCGATATGTGAGCGATAACCGCAACGCTCGGCGATCTGCTCCACACTCAATTCGGTGCTCTCAAGGAGGGTTGTCGCCTCCTGCATGCGCCAGGTTGTGAGATATCGGTTTGGACTCGTGCCTACCAGCGCATTGAACTTATCGCAAAAGG
>JAKSCN010000591.1 GCA_022360595.1 Chromatiales bacterium | reverse complement strand
TGCTTAGCTCATGTTTAGTGACAGGTCTTTCGATATCGATCTTGGAGTCTGAGCGAAAGGTTTTCCAGCCGATATAGATGAGATAAGCGGCCCCCAGGTATTTGATAATCGAAAACAACACAACCGACTTGGAGATAATGACGGCTAGCCCGGCAATGGAGTAAGCAACATGAATCCAGATGGCACAGCTCACACCTAAAGAAGAGTAGAGCCCAGCGGAACGGCTGTAAAAAATGCTATTTCTGGTCACCATGACAAAATCGGCGCCGGGGCTTATGGACATGAAAATGGCGATAACCGTGACAGATAGCAGTTCCGGCAGATAAGGCATTAAACTTGAGATGACTGATTCCATAGCGATTGCAGTGTGATGTCTGGTATTGGGATCAGACTATACGCTAATTGGCGGTGATAGAGTTGGCTATGGTATCAACAATCTGCATTTCGATACCGAAAGAGCCAAGAATAGTACATATCGATATCGTCTCTCTTCCAACGTAACAGGAACTGAATAGATGCACAAAGAAGCCCTGCAGTGGATTACAGGTCTGCTTAATGACCGTCAGATCCCTTTCCTGATCTGCGGTGGTCTGGCGGCGATCGGCTATGGTTCAACCCGGGCGTTGAACGATATCGACCTCTTCGTACCGGATGAGTATTTTGATGAGGTGGTGAAAGCCGGTGAGGACTATCTGTCGAAACCAGCCAAGCGCTACTGTGAACAGGGGTGGGATCTGGAGTATGTGCAGTTCATCTATGCCGGTGTGAAGATTGAAATCGGTCGTGCTGAAGGAGTTCGTATTCTGGATGCCAAAAGCAGGGAGTGGGTCAGCCTGGCGGTCGATTTTTCACGCATGCAGTTGGGGACTGTGCTGGATATCGAAGTTCCCTTGATGATGCGGGATGATCTGTTGCGTTACAAAGCTGTGCTGGGGCGTCCAGTAGATCTTCAAGACATTGAGGCTATTAAAGCCTCAAGCCTTAAAACCACGAATTAACCGCTGTAGCTGCTGTTGCTGTGCCTTGCTGTTGACCTGCCCATAACGCAGGGCAATGTAGAGCCGGGTGATTTTGTGGATCTCCATTTTCAGATCAGGGCGCGCCTTGGTGGCGCGCTTGGCGAAGTCCTGCGGCCCTTCGGATGGCGCCCGTTCCACCCCTCTCCTCGCCAGCTTTTTGCAAAAGTGCAGATAAGCGGCCTGAATGGCATCCACCTTTTCACGGCTGGTGCGCCAGAGATAGATGCCTATGATCAGCATAATGATGGCGGTAAGCCCTATCATTGCAAAGGCAAGATACTGACCTTTAAGAAACTCCAGCCCCAATTTCTGCATCAGATCGGACTGGCGGTCGTGGGTATAGCCCAGCACCCAACGGTGCCAGCCGGTGTTGATGGCATCGAAACCCCAGCGCACCTGCCTTGCCAGATCTTTCAAGAAATCGGACTCGGGGATATCAAAGCTGATTGGTGTGCCGATCTGATCGCCGGTCAGATCAAAGTCGAAGGTGCGCTCGATCCGCTCGGGCGCCACGGCGGCGGTGGGATCGACACGCACCCAGCCCTGCCCCTCCAGCCAGACCTCGCTCCAGGCGTGGGCATCGGACTGGCGCACGATGAGATAGTCGCCCATGGGGTTGATCTCGCCACCCTGATAACCGGTGACCACGCGGGCGGGTATGCCCGCCACCCGCATCAGCAGGGTAAAGCTGGTGGCGTAGTGTTCACAAAAGCCGCGCCGGGTGTCGAACAGGAATTGATCGGCCGGGTTCTCCTCCACCAGCGGTGGCAGCAAGGTGTAGTAGAAGGGCTCCTGACGGAAGAAGCTCAATGCCTGATTGACCACATCGGCAGGACTACTCCCCTGCCGTTGCCAGCGGCTGACCAGTTGCTCCATGCGTGGGGTGATGCTGTCCGGCAGTGTGAGGCCGCGAATCCACTCGTCTTCGTAGATATCACCGGTGTTATAGACCGGGCTTGAGCTGACCGAGTAGCTGACCCGCTGGTTGACCGCTTCTCGACGTTTGAGCTGGAAGTCGGGCGTGATACGGGTCTCCGCCGGGAGGCGGTTGGGCAGGTCCAAGGCAAACAGCCACTTCTGCTGAGTCGGCTCCAGAATTACGTTGTAGTGGTACTGCTCTTTCCCGAGATTGAGAGTCAGCTCTCTTGTCGGCAGCTCGCGGCCGAGATTCCACTCGACCCCATCGGTGTCCCAGAAGATGGGGCCGCGCCAGTAACGCTGGTTTGGTGGTGGCGCTGCCCCCTCAAAGTGCACCCTGAAGGCCACTTCGCGTGATTGAGAGAGTTGGCTGATGGCCCCCGGCCGTATCTTATCGCTGAGGCCGGTAACCGCCGACTCATCACCCAGCCCCAGATTCCAGAGCGGCCCGGAGAGTCGCGGGAAGAAGACAAACAGAATGATCATCACCGGCACTGCCTGCAGTATCAGCTTGAGGGCCTCGCGCACCGGCGCCAGTAGAGAACCCGAGGGCTGGTGGCGGCTGGTCTCCACCAGGATGGCGGTGAGCCCGAGCAGCACGGTGAAGGCGTAGATCGCCAGCAGCATATCCTGCCGGTAGAGAAACTGGGTGATCAGGGTGAAGTAGCCGAGAAAGACCACCACGTAGAGATCGCGCCGCTGTTTTACCTCCAGCAGTTTCAATCCCAGCATCGACACCAGCAGCGCCACGGCAGCGGTGCGGAAAAAGGGTATCGGGTATTGGATAAAGAGATTGATCAGTGCGATCAGGGTGAGAATGGTCATCAGCCAGCGTTTTGGGAAAGGGTTCTTCTGGCGATTGAAGAACAGCCTCAGCGCCACAGCCGCCCCGAAGAAGAGGCTGATCCAGATACTCAGGTTAAAGAAGTGCGGCACCACTGCCAGAAACAGCAGTAGCGTCAGCGCATTCAGTTCGCGCTGATTGAGGTGGCGTTGCAGGCCGTTGATCATGGCTCAACTCCATACAGAGCCAGCGCTTGCAGGCATTGGTGGCGGTGCTTCTGACCTCGGCTTGGTGGAATCTCCACCCCCGGCAGGCGCAGGCCGAACTCTTGGCTGGTGTCGCAGGCGTCCAGCACGCCGCGGCAGAGGCGGCTCAGTTTCGCTTCGGCATCCAGCCCGGACAGTGCGGTCCAGTCGAGCCAACGCTTCTCGGAACGGTCACCGCCGAACTGCTTGGTCTGCAGCCCCTGCTCCCGGGCCAGGGATTTCCAGTTGATATGTTTTAGGGAGTCGCCACTGCGATAAGGGCGAATACCAACAAAGTCATCCACGCCGATACCCTTATCGCCCTGCTGACTGTGGGAGTAGTCCGGGGTGTCGCTGGCCGGCATCTTGGGGCCGGGAGCGGGATAGATCATGCAGTCGCTCTCCAGCTCCACATAACACCAGGAGCGTAGCAGCCCCAGTGGATAGCGGCTGGAGACCATGAAGCGGCCCAGCCGCAGCAGGCCGCGGTTGGCGGAGGGTTCGGTAAGATGCAGGCTGGCGCTGGCTCGGGGGGTGAGATCGGTTTCAACAGGCTCCACGCCGGCCATCTCCAGGCGAATCCCCGGGCGTGGGCCACCACTGGGGTTGTGCAGCAGGATCTCGAAACGGGCATCCTGCCCGGCAAATACCGGCTCCGCCTTGCCGGGGGTGAGTTGTAGTCCCAACAGATTACGCCAGGTGTGCAGTGTGGCTACCAACCCAAGGGCAGCCAGCAGAAACGCCAGCATAAAGCCGAGGTTGTTACCGTAGTTCATCGAACCGGCCAGCAACAGCATGACCAGCACCCCAAACACCAAGCCCGGTTTGGTGGGGAAGATGTAGATCTGGCGTCGGCCGATCTCAGCCGGGGCCGGGCTGTCCGGTGGTCGGACCAAGCGCAGAAAGCGGTCTGGTGGTGTCAGCTTCACGGTGCTGTCTCTTAAGGGATGGGCACCGCGTTGAGCAGATAGTCGGCCAGATTATCGCCCTCGTCCACGGCGGTATCTTCACTGCTGTGCAGTCGATGGCTGGCCGTGGCGGGTAGCACCGCTTGAATATCTTCCGGCAGCACCTGAAAGCGTCCCTCCAACAGTGCCCACGCCTTGGCGGCGCGCAACAGGGCAAGACCGGCGCGAGGCGACAGGCCGTGGTGGAAACGCGGATTGGTGCGGCTGAAGCTGAGCAGGCTCTGGCAGTAGTCCAACAGGGCTGCGGAGACATGCACCTGCCCTACCTGCTGTTGTAGCTCC